>CAYVTN010000007.1:11079-19668 GCA_964454395.1 uncultured bacterium
CTACGACAGTACCCAGGGATTGTTGGGCGGCGGCTATGCTTCCGGCAGTGATTATCTTGGCGATCATCAGATAAGCCTGATGAGCAATTTTGTTCCCGGCTATCAGACCCAGACGGCGCTTACCTATGCCAACCATACTTTTCCCATCGATCTGGCCCTGGTGGCCAGCTACCAGAAGAATTACTATCGCATTATGGATCTGGAAACCAACACTTTGCTGGAAGAGTACAACGACGAGGAAGTCGACGGTGGCTTGCAGCTTTCCAAATCTTTTTCACTTTTTGACCGGGTGGAAATGCAATATGCCATGCGCTTTTTAAAACGGGAACAGGACAACCAGGTGCTTAACAAACGGGTGTCTTCCATAAGCTTGTCCTTGATTCACGACCATACCACCTGGCTGGATTTCGCCCCGGCCACCGGCTGGCGTTATAATTTATCAGCCTTGGTGGCGGACCGTTTCCTGGGCGGGGAGGAAAACTACCAGATTATCCAGCTCGACTCCCAATCCTATTTTAATCTCGAGTTTATCGATCCCTACATGGTGCTGGCCACCCGTTTAATGGGCACCCTTAGCAACGGGCCGCAACATCCTTTGTTTTTGTTCGGTGGATTGGGCGTGTTGCCTGAATCGCTGACCCTGCGGGGTTTCCAGGTGGGTGAGCTGGCAGGCAGCCAATTGGCAACCTTCAATGTTGAATTGCGTTTTCCTTTGGCGCGCAACATTCATTATTCCTTATGGCCATTGGACTTTCTAATGATGAAACACCTTTATCTGGTGTTTTTTGACGACTTGGGCATTGTAAACAACGATCTGTTAAAAAGCCGGGAACGGGATCTTAAAAACAGCATTGGTTTAGGCCTGAGATTGCATACCTTTTTGGTGGGCAAAGAACTACTGACCATCCGCTTTGATATTGCCCAACGCACTGATCAGCCCGGTGCCACTGTTTATACCTGGGGCATCGGCCAGTCGTTTTGATAGGTTGGTGTCTGAATCAACAAAAGTGACGTTTGCCAATCCCTGATGCGACCTTTGTCATTGAATTAAGACCTAAATAATGCTATAAATCAAACTTCAGCCGCTCATTCAACCCCGAAATCATGGGAAGCAATTATCCAGTGATAAGATGAAGCGGCGAAAAAGTAATGGTCTAGTAACTACTTAGGTCATTTCGAACATGTTGAGCATAGATAGCTTAGCCCGAAAAAGCTGCCCAAAGCGTCCCTTTTACATAATCCATACCGGTAGGGGGAAATTGGCCCAACGTGCGCTTCCGGCTTGGCCAGCTTGGATACGCAAGAGACCTGAGTAGTTACATGGTCCATCAAAATATTCCCATCAGGATAAGAATACCATGTTTCAAATAACATCCAAAACCAACCTCGCTCCCCAAGTTTGGCGTTATTCCGTTGAAGCTCCCCTTATTGCGCAACAACGCCGAGCGGGGAATTTTGTGATATTACGCCCTACCAGGCATTCGGAACGGATTCCTTTAACTATCGTCGACAGCCATGATCAGGACGGCACCATTGACATTATTTTCCAGGTCGTGGGCGCCACTACCATGGATTTGGAACAATTGGGTGAAAAGGATTCCATCGAAGATATTGCCGGACCTTTGGGCCATCCCACCCATATCGAGCGCTATGGCCGGGTGGCTGTGGTGGGCGGCGGGGTAGGGATCGCCCCGCTGCTGCCCATTGCCAAGGCCTTGAAACAGGTTGGAAACCATTTAACAGCAATCCTGGGAGCCCGTTCCGCTGACTATCTCATTTTACAAGATGAGCTCAAGTCGATTAGCGACAACCTGCTCATCGCCACTGATGATGGCAGCCGGGGGCATAAAGGATTAGTCACCGATGTCCTTAAACCGCTGCTTGATAACAAAGCATTGGATTTCGTTTTGGCCGTTGGCCCGGTAATCATGATGAAAGCGGTCGCTGACTTGACGAGATCTTATAAAATCAGGACCATGGCCAGCCTCAATCCGCTAATGATCGACGGCACGGGGATGTGCGGGGTCTGTCGGTGCAAAATCGACGGTCATACCAAATTTGCCTGTGTGGATGGCCCTGAATTTGATGCTCACCAGGTTGATTTTGACCTCTTGATGCGCCGCTTGGCCATGTTCAAGGCGGAAGAAAAGCAAAAAATGGAGGCCAGGCAGTAATGGCGCTTAATTTAAACCGGCCCGTCATGCCGGCTCAAGACCCCGCCCAGCGGCGTAAGAATTTCCAGGAAGTCAATCTGGGATACGATCAGGCCATGGCCATGGCCGAAGCCAAGCGATGCTTGCAATGCAAACGACCTACCTGTATTGCCGGCTGTCCGGTACATATCAATATTCCTTATTTCATCCAAGCCCTGGCTGAAGGCAAACCCAATGAAGCCGTAGCCCGGATCAAGCAGGACAATGCTTTGCCGGCCATATGCGGCCGGGTCTGTCCTCAGGAAAAGCAATGCGAGGTGCAATGTGTATTGGAAAAAAAAGGTGCCGCCATTGCCATTGGTGCATTGGAACGCTTCGTCGGCGATCATGCCATTAAGGAATGCCTGGAAACCGAATGCCGTATTATTGAACGTGAAGAAAAGGTGGCGGTCATTGGCAGTGGTCCTTCCGGATTGACCTGTGCAGGGAAACTTAGAAAACTGGGCTATCAAGTAACACTTTATGAAGCTTTGCATGAACTGGGCGGCGTGCTCTCCTATGGTATTCCTGAATTCCGCCTTCCGAAAAGCACGGTAGTTAAACCTGAAATCGAAACCTTGCAGGTTCTGGGCGTGCGTTTTGAAAAAAACGCTCTCATCGGCAAATTCAAAAGTATTCCTGACTTGATTAATCGCGATGGCTTTAAAGCCGTGTATATTGCCAGCGGCGCGGGATTCCCACAATTCATGGACTTACCCGGCGAAGACTTGAATTATGTTTATTCCGCCAATGAATTCCTGACCAGAATCAACCTTATGGAAGCCTATAATCCCCAGTCAGCCACGCCCATCAGGTTAGGCAAGTGCGTGGCCGTCATCGGCGGAGGTAATACGGCCATGGATGCTGCGCGTTGCGCTTTGCGATTCCCCGAGGTGGAAAAAGTCATGCTTCTATACCGTCGAACCGAAGTGGAAATGCCGGCGCGCATCGAGGAAGTGAACCATGCCCGGGAAGAAGGGATTGACTTTCATTTTCTGACCACACCGGTGGCTTACTCGGGTAATGCAGCCGGGCAAGTGCAACAGGTGAAATGTATGAAAATGGCCCTTGGCGAGCCCGATGCCAGCGGCCGGCGCCGGCCTTTGGTGGTGGAAGGCAGCGAATTTCATCTGGAGGTGGAGTCCGTCATTATTGCCATCGGCACCCAGGCCAATCCTATCATTGCCCAGACCACGCCGGGGTTAAAAATAAACGCCCGTGGCTATATCGAGACCGATGAACAGGGCCGGACCAGTCTGCCTAATGTCTTTGCCGGCGGGGACATTGTCAGTGGCGCCGCCACGGTTATCCTGGCCATGGGCGCAGGCCGCAAGGCCGCCCATGCTATTGATCGTCAATTGAATCCGCCCGAACTGTGATCAACAAGCCACACATCCTTCTTACTTAGCAAAAGGATTTCCCCTCCGGGCACCTCCTCCGTGACGGATGCCTTGCGAAATACAAAGCCCAAGCCGCCGAATTTTTCAGCATTCTGCCGTAATCACCTTGTTCCAAAATACTTTTTCCTTGAATTAAAAGGGGTTGATCTTTTCTACAAGAAAATCCATATTTTTCCGATACTAAAATGGTACACGTTACAGCCAATTGTTGCCCATAGTTGTTCGACAAAGGAAATGCCGGCATGAAAAAACTATCCCTCCTTACATTCCTTATGATGATTATGTTCAGCCTGATTCGGCTTCCGGCCACGGCCTTGATCAATACTAGTGATCTGTTAATTGTCGAACCAGGGGAGAGTATTACCTTAAGCCGAACGGTTTACAGACGTGTCACTATTTATGTCAAAGATGGCGGGACTATTAATATTGCCCCTTATGACGGGGGTGGTGCCAACAATGGACAGCTTGATTTAATTGCACCTGTTATTATCATTGATGGAACCATTAATGGGGAAGGTACAGGTCACAACGACAGTGGGAAAGGGTACGGCCCCAGTAGCCACTCGGGCGGAGGCGGCGGCGGCGGTTTTGGAGGAAATGGAGGCAGGGGAGACTACTATACCTACCATTATTGGTATGCCGGCGCAGGTGGCAGCACCTATGATGATGTCTACCAAGCCCCGGAAGGGTCTTACGGATGGAATGCAGGCAATGGGACCTCCTTTACAGGCTATGGTGGGGCTGGATTAAGATTGGATGCCATGGACTTGGCCATAGGCAGTACGGCTGTACTCAATGTCAGTGGTTATCAAAAGTCCTCGGCTACCGTAGGCGGCGGCTCGGGAGGTTGTATTCTCCTGGATGGAATAAACACCGAGCTCCAGTCTGGAGCGCTATTAAATATAAAAGGTGGCCCCGGCGGAGAGGCCAATACAAATTGGTATGCCGCGGGTGGTGGTGGCGGAGGCCGTCTTAAAATATTCAAGCGCCAAACCTTAACGGATGCTGGGGCTGTCATCTCCATATCCGGTGGAACAGGGGGGGCGGATGGTGCCCGCGACGGCGATAACGGAACCAGCGCTGTTTTGGATGCCCTTCCACTTCCTGATGCGCCATCACAGCTCTCTCCGGCCGATCAGGCCACGGTCGGATTATCACCAACTCTGCAGTTTAGTGCCCACGATACGACTGGATGCAAGTTTCTAAGATATCAATGCATTATTAGTAAATCACCGGCTTTCAGCACCATTGACTACGGCTCCACCCAATTGGCTCCGGATGACGGCGGCTGGGGAGGAAGAGCTTATTATACCTCCGATAAAACCGCTACTTATGCATTGCCCATATCTTTGGATCCTACGACACCTTATTATTGGAGCATTTCTGTTACTGCTGATAACGGCCAGACGTGGGTCGATGCCCCGGTTCATTTCAAATTTACCACGGCCATCGTCAATAATAAGCCTTTGGTGCCCATGATTATTGAGCCCTCAGACAGCAATGTGGATGTGAGCAAAACGCCGGCTTTTAAAATTGTCATGGCCGATGGAGAAGGAGACACCATGACCTGCCAGCTTTTAATTTCCCAGGAACCAACCCTTGCCAATGCCCAGCTATTTCAATCTACGTACAGTGGCTGGGATCATAGCCTTTATGTGCCACAAGGGGCGGCTGCAGGTATCACGGCCACTTGTCAGGTATTGAATGAAGCTCCCAACTTGGATGCCTTGATCCCTGGGGTGACTTATTATTGCCGTGCCACAATATATGATTATTTGCAGCAAAGCCGTGATTCCACCATCATCACGTTTACTACTGTTCCACTACCTGTGGCGCCACAAATTTTGTCACCTCCTACCAGTACCATAGTAACCAGCAAGGTTCCTACCCTGCAGTTCGAAACCGCCAGCCCCACCTCAGGATTATTGAAATATGAATTGGAACTGAGCTCCAATAACTTTCAAACCTTGCTGGTGTTTAAATCCGATAGCGGGGTAGGATGGACTCAAACCACATATGCTTCCGGTGAAACCGCAGTTTTAACCATCCCCCCGGAAAACATGCTGATTTCCGGTATGGACTATGCTTGGCGTGTGCGCGGTTATGATATTGACAATGATAATTGGAGTGTTTTTTCCGACATCAGTACCTTCACGGTCATGACGCCGCCCTTCAAGCCGGAATTGCTCTCGCCGCTCGACAATTATTCCGCTCCCAACAGTCGAATCACCTTTAAATTTAAGGTCACCAGCGAAGGCGGTAACACCATGACCGCCAAGGTGGAGCTCAGCGACAATGCCTTTGCCACCATTATGCATGATTTTGATCAACACCTGTCTTCCACGGGCTGGGATGCGTCCTACTATCAATCCAATAGTCCGGCCGCCTTTACCATTCCTTCATCCCTGACCTTGTCTTCCTCCGCCCAGTACAGCTGGCGCGTGGCTTTCTTTGACGGGGTGTCCTGGGGGCCCTTTTCCGATGTCCGCCATTTTTCCATGGCCAAGTCCCTGACCATTGATGATATCAAAACGTATCCCAATCCGGCGGTTAACAACACGGTTCTCAACATTTTTTACCGCCTGTCGGTGAATGCCAAAGTTACTTTTAAATTTTATAACCGGCTGGGCAAGGAAGTAAAGCAGGTGGTGGTGCCAATGGCACTGGGGGGCATGGACGGCAATACCTTAGCCGTCGATATTTCCACCTTTGCCAGCGGTTTGTATTTTTATGAGATGATCGCGGAGTCCGGCATGGGCACGAGGAAGAGCGTCAAACAATTTGCCGTTGTCAGGTAGGGGAGAGATGAGAAAACCATTTCTTTTTGCCATGGGCCTTGCATTTTTTCTGTGCCTGCCGCCACTTCACCCGGCCATGGCCGACGATGAAGCCGTGGGAGCCGTCTTCCTTAACGAAGGCATGGGCGCCAGGGCAACGGCCATGGCCGGGGCTTTTGTAGCCGTACCGGAAGGGTCCAATATGGTGTACTGGAACCCGGCCGGCCTGATCTCGCAAAGAACGTTGGAATTGATGGTGACCCATACTGAGTTTATTCAGGGGTTGCGCAATGACTATTTAACCTTTAGCCTGCCGCTGGATCAACACCAAGCCATCGGCTTCAACACTTACTTTTCGTACGTTAATTCCTTGGAAAAATTGTCCGACCTGTCCGGGATCCCCGCCACCTATGCAGCCTACGACATTTATTTTACTGCGGCCTGGGCTTATCGTTTTCAACCCGGCCAAAGTCTGGGAGTAGGTTTCAAAGGCATCTATCAGCAGATCGATGATTTTACAGCCTGGAGCGGGGCGGTGGACCTGGGTTATTTGATCGATAATTTCATGATAAAAAAACTGGCCTTCGGGATTACCCTGAGAAATATGGGATTGCCCGTCAAATTTATCCATACCGGTTATTGGCTACCCATGACAGCAAGCTGTGGCGCCTCCTATCGCCTGTTCAATGATGAACTCCTTTGCTCCTTTGCCATTCAAAAACCCTATCAGCAGGAATTAATTTTCAGCCTGGGCGCGGAATACACCCTGGAGGATGTATTCTATTTGCGGGCAGGTTATAAATACGCCCAGTTCGGCAATGATTTGGGCCCCTGGTCGGGTGCTTCCTTTGGCGTGGGTGCGGAAATATCCGATTATAAACTTGATTACAGCTACACGCCCTTTGGAGATTTGGGGGATGTGCATCGTTTTTCCGTTACTTTCCCCTTTGGACAAAACATTGCCAACGAAGAAAAAATAATCCGGCGCATGAAAAGGCAATTAAAAAACAAACAAAATAATGTAGTTAACAATTATCTCGAAAAGGGTAACCACAGTTACCGCCGCCATGATTACAAGAACGCCATTGCCAATTATGAAAAAGCCCTGACCTTGGCACCGGATCGTCGGGACATCAAAAAAAAGCTTAACCATGCCCGAAATAAAGCACAAAACGTCATGTTGGCCAACCTCATCCGAAAGGGTAAGAGGGCCTATAAAAATAAAGAATTTATTAATGCCTTGGTTGAGTTCAATAAAGCCAAAGAAATCAATCCCCGCAATAGAACGGTTATTTTCTGGCTGGACAAAACCAACACACAATTGGCCAAACAACAGATTCTGTTCAAGGGTAACAAAAAGATTTCCAGGAATTTTAAAAATGGGCTGATCTTTTTAAACAACGGCCAATATCAACAAGCCATCTCAGCCTGGAATCGAATTTTAAAAACAGATCCTCATAACCGACAGGTTTTAAGTTATCTCAGCAGAACCAGGAGAAAACTCAAAGAAGAAATTGAAGATCTTCTGGAACGGGCGCAATCTTTGTGGGAAAACGATGAGAAACCGGAAGCCGTAAAATCGTGGCGGCAGGCGCTGGGCCTGGACCAGGATAATCAAGAAGCCCAGCTGGCGCTCACAACCCATCATACGGAAATTGAACAGTTGGCCGAAGCTTTGTATAAAACAGGGGTGCAAAACTACGTTAATAACCGTCTGGTGGATGCCATTGCCAACTGGACTTATGTGCTGATGCTTGAACCAACCCACGACAAGGCCAAAAAGAACCTGGCTCGGGCCAAAGATAAAGTCAAAGAATTGGAATCCTTAAACCGGACGTTAAAAATAAATAATTAAAATAATTGAACTTAATGATAAAATCAAATGCTCACAAAAGGGGATAGAAATATCCTGACGAGCCCAATAGGGTTGTATTTATTTTATTATTTAGGAAATACTGATGAAAATCAAATTGGTGGTTTTGTTCAAAATATTGCTTTTTATTTGCGCTTTAATTATCACCATTTTTGCGGGGATGATATTTCACTAGTTTCTGTTGCGGATTGGGTATTACTACAGTTGTTATTATTGATAATTTAGAAGTAAAAATTTATTAAAGTTAACATAATATGTATTATCCGACGTTATCATTGATCAAAATAGGGGATCCGCCTAAGCGCGAATCCCCTTAAAATCATTCAGGAGCAAAATTTTTTTCGCTC
>CAYVTN010000008.1:0-19283 GCA_964454395.1 uncultured bacterium
TGGAAAAGGCCGATTTGGAAGACCCATAAATATAATTACTCTGCCGTCCCCGGTCCCCGGCCACAGAGGAAACGCCCACAATCAATCCGTGTTTTTGAGCTTCCATGTGATTGGCCACCTGCTCCAAAATGCTGGCAGCGCCCACATAATTAACGGTCATGGTCTCCCGGGCCAGCTCAAATTGCTGCTGCGACGCTTTCTGGTCCCTCATGGTGCCGAAAAACAAATACACCTCATCCAGTACTGGAAAACGCTCGGTCAACGCTTGTACAAAGGCTGCATGGGTTTCAGTTTTCTTGGCATCAAAAGCCAACACCATTGGTTTTGGAGCTTGCGTGCGCAGTTCAATATTAGCCGCGTTTTTTTCCAGCTCATTGGGCTGACGGCCTGCCAAAATCAACTGATGGTCAGGTTTGGCCGCCAGCATGGCCCAGGCCTTGGCCATGGCCGAATTGGCGCCTAAAATTAAAATGGTTTTCATCCTTATTCCCTCGCTTAGCGTAGATAAATTTCGTTTGCAGGGGCAGCCAAAGGCGTCCCTTTTATATAATATTTTTACCAGTAGGGGCGAATTGCATTCGTCCGTCATTAATCATTTTACGTCGAAATAAATGTCCTGTTTTATCCATCGGCATTATCGGCATGGGGCGAACACCGTTCGCCCCTACGGAATCCCACAACGCTCTTATTTGTTCAGCTACGATCATCCACCAATCCCAACCGCCGGCCCTGATCAGAGGTAAACACCTGCTGCGGATCGACCTGGGCTTTCACGGCTTTCCATTCACTCAGCCGCGGGTACATGGCTTCAAAAGTAGCGCGTTGCATACGGCTGTCCTTGGCCAGATACAACCGGCCGCCGTAATTTAAAACCAATTCGTCCCATTTGTCCATCTCTTTTAAGATGGCGCCCGATCCCACGGGAAAATCAAGGGCAATAAAATAACCGGGCGTGGGAAAAGAAAGCGGCGCGTTTTCCGGCATGGGGCCGAATTTTTTCAATACGGCCAGAAAGGAAGCGCGGCCGCTTTTGGCAATGGCTTCCAGCACCTTTTTGACACCCTCGAAGCCGTGTTTTGGAGGAATCAGAAACTGATACTGTACCAAACCCGGTTTGCCGTAAATACGGTTCCAGCGTAAGATCGCATCCAGTGGATAAAAGAAGGTATCAATATCCACCAAGTGATTGCTGTGGCGGGGATGCTTGCCGTAAATCACGGCATTGAAGGCCGCCACGGAAAGCGGGTTGAGGCTCCAACTGGGAAAATCCAAGGGCACCATCACCTTGGGCTTGGCCGTTAACCGCAAAGGATCGGCCTGTGTCGCCTTACTTTTCAAATCTGCCTTCTTGGCAAAACCGCCGCGCATCATGATGCTGCGGCCCAGGTGGCGGCCTTTGGCCAGGCCATCGATCCAGGACACGGTGAGCGGCGTGGTTTCCGATTCCTCGTACAATTGAAAAATATGCTCCAGATCCCCGGCTTTTATTCCCTCGTAATGGAGCAGACTTGTTTCAATGGGCATCAGCTTCAGTTCCACGCTGAGGATGAGCCCGGTCAGGCCCATGCCGCCCACGGTGGCCCAGAACAGGTCAGGCCGTTCGTTGGGCGAACAGGTCACTTCCGCGCCGTCCGCCAGCAGCAGATGCAGGCGTTCAATAAAATGGCCGATGCTCAGCTTGCTCTTGCCATGCACATCGCAAGCCACGCACCCGCCCAAGGTGGGATATTTGGTGCCCGGCGTGGCGGGCAAAAACCAGCCCTTGGGCACAAAAACACGGATGATCTCTTCCAGGGTAACGCCCGCTTCCGCATGCAGCACGCCCGTGGTTTCATCAAACGCCAGCATCCGGTTGGCGGCCCTGAAATCCAGGCACAGGTTGTTCTTATTCAGCGCCGAGTCCCCGTAAGCCCTGCCCGCGCCCCGGCCCAGGACAGTCATTCCATTTCTGCGTCCAAGTGCCTTGCCTGCCTCCCAGGCTGAAAATAGGCTGACACGGTAGCCGTCACTGACCGGATAGCGCCCCCAGCCGGCGAGTTGTTGTTTGATCAAGTGTTCCTCCATAGGTTATTTAGTTTTACAACTGCGTTTTTTCACGCTTGAAGATTTTGTTATAATCCCCTCTCTCCCAAATTTGATTTGGGGGAGATACCCTTAAAGCGGGTACGGGGGCAGGGTGAAGGGGTACATTTATAAATACTCTTCCGTAAACAACGACAACTCCACCATGCGCTCCAGCAGGTGTTCGGCAGACATGCCGGGGAAATTGGCCAGCACCAGCTCCTTGCAAAACAACCGGCAAATATAGCGTAGTTTACAAGCTTTGCTACGTTCGGCAAAAATAAAATCCTTATGGCTTTTGTTGATGATGATGACATTATTGGACTGGTCATAACGCGACCGCCAGAGTTCCCCGGGTGCGGAGAGGAAAGTATAAACCGGCAATCCTTTTTGCTCGCCGCTTTTTTTACCTTCCGGTTTGGGAATGAGCTCACTGGTCACCGTAATAATCGCTTCCGCTTCGCGGATGACGTCGCCTTGGCGTACAACGGCGCCCAGCTTGACGAGACCAGGTTCGTCCGGCGCCGTATAGGTGACCATTTCCCCCTCCCGGGCATCCAATTTGCCCGATCCTTCTTTGATAAGCCAATCGCACCCCAACGGATCGGTGATGGTTTTATTGTTTCTATCCCGGGCGGTCATTTTAAAGGCACGGCTGGCCCCGGTGGCTATCACGCACGAGCCCGGTGAAATCCGCACCTTGTACAAAGGACCGGCAAATTCAAAAAACGCTTTTTGTCCGGCCTCGGCTGAAAGCCCCTCTCCTTGCGCCGCCGGAAGTGGCGTCACCCCGTCCTCTTCGGTCATGGGGCCACTACCGGAATCCCCTTGCTGCCCTGCCCTGCGGGCGTCTTTGCCTTCATTGCGAATGTCAAACCAGTCGTATTCGTCCTGGGGCAGCAACAGCAAGGCCTCTTTAAAGGCATTTTGAACGGAGCGGAGGATATGCTTACTGACATGCTCTTCTTCCGCATTTTTTTGCTGTTCAATGATTTCGTTCAGCCTTTCTTCCACTGAGGTCAAGGCACCTTCCATGGTGCTGAATTGCTCATCATGAATAATGCCGTCGCGCGTGCCGGGGGTTAAATTTAAAAAAGGAACATCAATCAGGCCTTCAAAATAGGGCGATGTCCATGGCTCCTGTTGAAAGCGGTCAAGCCTGGTGATCGAGTCCAGCACCCTGGTGCCGCTGCGGTAAAGCCCGATTTTATTTTCAGCAGCCGGTTTATTGAGATAAATTTCCAGGTAAATTTCCTGAGTCTCCATTTTTTCGGTGGCCAGATCATGGATCAGTTGCCCCGAATATTTTCTGGGTTCCACCTTGTATTCCTTGCGCGCAATTCGGTCAAGGACTTTAATGTTTACCCCGCTTTTACGGATGCGGTCGCGCAGTTCGGAGGCCAGATAGCGCTGGATCTTGTCGCCGTTGAGCTGCCGCGTGCCGGGCAGCATGGGCGCAATGGTGAGTTCCGCGCCCTGAATGGGCGCCAGCAATTTTTTATGGCTTACGGTATAATCCGGATTGCCTTTGGCCATCTCCATGGCATAGGTTCTGCCGTCGCTTCCCGACGAGATAAGCCGCATTTTTTCGCCCACAGTCCAAAAACTGAGCAGTCCGATCCCAAATTCACCCTGAATGCCGCTGATGCCGTCTTTTTTCAGACGGCGTTTGATGGAATCACAAATATGGGTGGCCACGTATTTAAAATTGGGCGTACCCTCTTCATCCTTGGGCAGCCCTTCACCGTCATCGATTATTTTAAGGTACTGCTCCCCGTGTTCCCTGCCGCGAATGATGGTGATGTGGGAGGCATGAGCATCAATGCTGTTCTCGGTAAATTCCGCGATGGCTTTTAGGGGATTATTCTGTGATAGGGCGATAATGGTAATGGCATTCCACTGGTCGCCGATGCGCAGTTTACCGCTTGGCTTGGCTGATTTTGTTTTTTTCATGTTTAACCTTTTGCTTGTGGCATGTCTTCCGATTTCTCATATTATGATAACGATGATAAATAATAATGATAAAGCTGCCGGAAGTTCTTAAAATTAGAAATGTATGTAAAATCATTTTTTTGTCATGAATAATCACCGCTGCCGCATCTGGCGCTCGGTTTCACGCTTGATGTCGCGCTCTTTCAGCGCTTCTTTCTTGTCATAGGTATGCTTGCCCTTGGCCAGGCCCAGCTCCACCTTGACCCTGCGGCCTTTGAGGTAAACCGACAGGGGCACCAAGGTCAGGCCTTTTTGGGTCAGCTTGCCTTCCAGTTTCATGATTTCCCGCTTGTGCAGCAAGAGCCTCCGGGGCCGCACGGGGTCGGGATTTTCCCGGTTGCCCTGGGGATAGGGGGAGATGTGCATGTTGAGCAGGCTCACCTGGCCTTGTTTGGCCTGGGCATAGCTGTCCTGCAGATTGGCCTGTCCGGCTCGCAGGGATTTAACCTCGCAACCCACCAGTTCAATGCCCGCTTCCAGTCTTTCCAGAATCAAATATTCATGCAGGGCCCTGCGGTTGCTGACCAGGCGCTTGAAGTCTTCTTTTTTTGCTGTACTCACCGTCGCGGTCTCCTTCTTGCTTTGACGAAGCGGGGAGGATTCTGAGGCGTTCCGGCCGGCACGGGGCTGCCCAGATGCTCGAGCAATTGAAAATACACGCGGATTTGTTCCTCGTCAACCTCCAAGACACGAATCCGGACACTTTGCCCGGTGTGGTATTCCCGGCCCAGCCGGCTGCCATGGAGAAAGCGGCGTGACTGATCATAAAGATAATAGTCATCGGTCAAATCGGAAACGCGCACCAGGCCCTCCACATAGTGATCAATAAGTTCCACAAAAAAGCCAAAAGCCAGCACGGTGGTGATGACCCCTGCAAAGGTCTCGCCTATTTTGCCTTTTAAGAACTGCATTTGCTTGATGCGCACGGCCAGGCGCTCCACTTTTTCCGCGATTCGCTCCCGCTGGGAAAGATGGTCGGCCCATTGGGGCATGCGGGTCTGCAGGTCCTCCAGATGGCGGCCGGAAGGATTGCCCTGCTCCAATTGTTCCGTAAGCATGCGGTGCACAATCAAATCAGGATAACGCCGGATGGGCGAGGTAAAATGGCAATAGCAACTGCTACCCAGGCCGAAGTGGCCCTTATTAACTGCCGAGTAAACCGCCAGTTTCATAGCCCGCAGCAGGGCATGGTTTAAAATGGGTTCCTCCGGCTTGCCTTTAAAGGAATGGAGCAAGGCCTGAAAAGCCCTGGAGGCTTCCCTGGATTTGCCCGGCTGGAACTGGTAACCATAGGCTTTTAAGAATAATTGAAACTCTTCCATTTTTTCGCCGTCCGGCGGTTCATGAATGCGGTACAGTGTAGGGCATCCCTGCCGGGCCAGATAGGTGGCCACGGCTTCATTGGCGGCAATCATGCAATCCTCAATCAAGCGGTGGCTTTGGAGTTGCTGCCGTTTTTCTATATTGGTTACTTCCCCTTGTTCATTCAAAATCACGCGCGCGTCAGGCAGGTCAAAATCCAGATTACCCCGGCTGTCACGGTTGGCTCTTAGCGCTGCGGACACGTCCGCCAAATGGCGGAGCTGCAGCTTGAACGCCTGGGCCGGGTCATTCTGATCCTGGCCGCTGAGCACGGCTTCCACGCCGTCATAGGTCAACCGTCCGGCGCTGCGGATCACGGCCCGCGCAAAGCGGCTGTCCGTGCACATTCCCTGGGGATTGATGGTCATCACCGCACAAACCGTAAAACGGTCCTGGTCAGGTACCAGGCTGCAGACGCCGCAAGACAAGGCTTCCGGAAGCATGTGCAGCACCCGGTCGGGCAGATAAACACTGGTGCCCCGCTCGTGCGCTTCCACGTCCAGCACAGTGCCTGGTTTAAGGTAGTGGGCCACATCGGCAATATGCACTTCCAGTTGCCAGCCGCCTTGAGGCAACGGTTCCGCATATACGGCATCATCAAAATCGCGGGCATCGGCACCGTCAATAGTCACAATGGGTTTGTGCCTGCAATCTTCCCTGCCGGGGTAATTGGACCGGCTCGGTGCCTGGGCAATGGCTTTGGCCTGCGCCAGGGCTTTTAAGGAAAATCCTTCCGGCAATTCAAAGCGCCTGATAATGGTGGTGATATCCACACCCGGATCGTCGTGCTTGCCCAAAACCTCGATGACTTTAGCCCGGCCTTGTTCGGCTTGGTCAGGCCACTTGAGCACTTCAGCCACCACCATGTCCTGATCATCAGCGCCTCCGTCGTGATCACGGCTGATAAAAAAATCACGCACAAAAAGCAGGCCAGCGGGCGCCAAGAGCCCATAGCCCTTCTGCTTGCGGAAAGGACCAACCACGGTCTTGCGTCCTCTCTCCAGCACCTTGACCACCTGAGCCCGCTTCCTGCCACCCAAGCGATCGTCGTGGTAGACCATGGCCTCCACCAAATCGCCGGCCACCGCGTCTTTTAAATTGGAAGCCGGCAGGTAAAGATCTTCCTGCCCCGGCTGTTCAGGGATAAGAAAAGCAAAACCGGGCTGATGTTGGCTGATTCTGCCAATGATGGTCTGCTGCTTTATCGGCAGGCCGTATTTGCCGCCGCGCATGCGAATGAGTTTGCCTTGGGCTTTGAGCGCCGATAGGTTGGCCTGGACCATGGCCCGCTGGTGAATAGGAAGCCCGAGCGCAATGGTCAGAGCTTTTGGCCCCATGGGTTGCCGCCGCAGGTGGGACAATATTTTTGCAGGCGTCATTATTTCAGAAGATCGTTTTTTAGAGCGGCTCATTTAACCTCGTTTATAGTCTGTGTCAGCAAGATATTATGACGTGTCGATGATTGAAACCGCAGGGGCACGGCGCTTGTCCCGCGAATGCCGGGATGTCGTGCCCCCACCGATATGCCAAGAACAACGCGTAAAGCAGGGATCCTATCCAAGAAATAACCGCTTTTCGCCTGAAGGTTCCGCCCACCGAAAATAAGGTCCGCGTTATCCGCTTGACACAGCCCGCGGGCATTGGGTATAGTATTTTCCCTCTGCATGCGGAAGTGGCGAAATGGCAGACGCGCAAGATTCAGGATCTTGTGAGGGCAACCTCATGGGGGTTCAAGTCCCCCCTTCCGCACCAGCCTTTATGATTTTGGCTTTGTCACCTTATTTCCTGTTTTTCTTTTTCCGCTTAAATCAGCGATATTATTGGGATTGGTTTGAGCCAATCGTTCCCGCACTTTTGCCAGATTGGCCTCCGTGCCTTTCAGTACCTTGCGCAGGGTCCGGGTGGTTTGCTTTACCAATTTTTCACCCTTTTGGGTAAGACGCCGTGAAGACCGGGACGGTACCACTTTGACCGCAGGGGCAGCCTTGGTTTTCACTTCAGCCTGAGCCTGAACCAGTATCAAATCATCGCCCAAAACGGTTTTTTCAGGATCAATGACCACCTTTTTTTGACCTTCCAGTTCCAAGCTTTTGATGGCCCAGGTTTTATCGTCAATAACCAAGTCTTGCAGGCGGCCCAGGGACCGGCCGTCCTGACTGGAAACCGGCATGTTTTGCACCCGCTCCCACGCCAAACCCGGTTGGACTTGGGGCAACATTTTGGTTGCATTGGCCACCAGCACCATGTCCTTCCCGATTTTTTTAATGTTTTCCACGGGAAGCCATTTTTCCGTTTCATGGCCTGGGCCGGTTTTAAGTTTGATCTTGAAGCCCATGAGGTGATTGCGCTTTTTATCCAGCACCGCACCTCCAATATGCCCCAGGATGTTGCCCTGCTGAATGTCGGTCAGCCATAAATGCCTGCATTTTTTCAGCGTGATGTCCATGTGCGCCTCCTTCACTGTAACTCCCGGACAACCGTGATAATGCCTTCACGGAACAAGCCCAGGGTTGTGGCCAGCCAGGTTAAAGACCAATTTTTTTTTAAAGCCTTCAGGGTATAATTAAAGAGCTTGCGCCGCATATTTGTAATGACTTGCATGCGCCTCTTCTGATCAAGGGATTCCATGTCAATCACCATTTCAGGATGACCGAGTACGGGTTTGGGCCTGGCAATGCTGGCCATGGGTGAAAAACCGACCACCAGCAAAGGACCGATGGACAACGGCCATCCCATACGGTGCAAAACCAACCGGGCCCGATGGAAGTGATAATGATCCCATAAAAAAGCCCAGTCCTTGACCGCCAAACGATACTCCGCGTCCAACGGGTCACATCCTTCCACCATCCAATACATCGTTCCTGAACAACGGCGTTGCGGCGCTGTTTGAAACAGGGCTTTGGCCAGGGCACGGGCATTGAGCGGATCCACCCCCCCGGCCTGCGGCCAAAGCAGGTAGGCATAGAGACCTTGCTGGACTTCCTCATCAAACCCGTTGACCAGCAATTCAGAAGAACAAGTCAATACTTTGGCCGGCTTATGGCGATGGCCTGCGGCGGGCGGCGCTTTCCGTCCTGTTCGGCCGGGCAGATGGGCACAGCCCGCGGTCAGGACCAGGATCGCTAACAGAAAAATTAAGCCGCGCTTATTCCGGCTGTTGGTCATCTTCTTGGTCGGACGGCGCCGGTTCAGTTACCGGCGGTTCGGACTCGGAGGGCGGACTGGTTTCATCCTCAATGGATTGGGAGGCAGGAGTCTCGGAAGGTTCGAGTTCAGCTTCACTGCCCTTGAGCACCCGTTTAATGACGTCTGAGGTGTGTTTGACAAATCCTTTGCCGAACACACTTTCCACGATGGTTTCCTTTTTTTCCTTTTCTCTTGGCGTCAATACGGCGCCGGCTTGCACCAAAATCATATCCTGGCCAAAAACCGTTTCCGCCTTTTGCAGGGCAACCGTATGGTCGCTGGTCAAGGCCAGCTCGGTAACCGCTGCATCGTCCAAATTGATCAACATGTCCGCCAAATGGCCCAAAGCGCGGCCATCCTTGGAGGACACCGGCATGCCCAGCCACTGAACAAGGCGCTTCCCGGCGGGCAGTACAGGCAGGACCTTGTCTTTGTTTTGCACAAAGATCAAATCCTCGCCGATCTTACTGATGGCCTCATAAGGCAGCCAACTTTCCTGACCGCTCAAAGGGGCGCCCATACGCAAGGCCATGCCTGTCACTTTTTTTTCAGCATCAATGTAAATATTTTGAACCGTACCCAGCATGCGGCCTTCCTCCAGAGAGGCCACCCACACGCCTTTGATGTCTTTTAACCACGCAGTTTCCATCGTCTTCACCTTCTTTTTACAAAAATGGTGATTTAATTTTGGCATTTGTACCGGGCGTTGGCAAGCACTTTTCAGCCCCATCATCCACCACCAAATTCCGAATCGGCTTCTTAGCACAACCCTATTCATGAAAAATAGGCTCACCAGAATAATAAAGCACCCATCCAGAATTTCCGGTCGGGGCAGATAATTTGCAGGGAACAGTCGCGATTGTTCCCTTCACACACCCCATGCTTTTATTTACGCTCAATATGTTCGAAATGACCCGAGTAGTTACGAATAAAGAATAATTGCAATTATCCCGAAGATTTATGGTAATCTGGACAGCGTTTTCTTCAAACAATCCAAACAACCATGGCCGGAAGCAGGTCTTCGGGAGTGCATTATGACATCCACTTTGTCCACTTATGATCAATATGGCGATCGTATTGAAATCATCGGTTACAGCACCACCGGGCTCTCGGGCATCCTTTTTCTGACTTATTTCACCATGCTCTTTTTTTCCAAAAGCGTACAGGCTCAAGACGGACTGGACAAATTGCTTATTTTGTTTTTCTCCCTGCTGTTGTTCACAACCGGTTTTTTCATACCACTGCATAAAAACTGGGCCCGTCTCCTGCATCGCGGATTGTTTCTGCTGCTGTCGTCGTTTTCCTTCTTTGATTTTTTCGACAAAGGCAGTTGGTATTTCGGGTTGTTGTTTGCTTACAGCCTCTATGGGTATTGGGTTCTCGGCCATCCCATGGCAGTCCAGTTTTTCCGGCCTTTGAAACCAAGGGAGACGCCTCTGCAAAAACATAGCGGCTGGTTGATGGCCCACCTCTCCATTCTAACCATGTTGGTGCTTGTCTTCGCCTTGAAAGGCATGGCGACCTTGGTTAATAATTCCAGCCAAGACGCCGGCGGCGGCGGTATGGGTTATCTGTCCCTGGCCTTGCTGTTGTCATTAATTCTTTGGGGCTTGCGCCGTCTGAAATCGTGGGCCCGCTGGTTGATGATTATTTACAGTGCTGTTTTCTTTCTTGTTCTTTTTCCACGATCCCTGACCGACCATGTGCAAAATTATCTCGAATATTGGAAAGCCTTGTTCATGGCCGGCTATTATCTGAGCCTGTGCTTGTTTTTCAGTTTTGCACGTTCCGTCAAAACCAAGTTTCAACCGGACACTGCAGGAAAACCCGCCTGATATGCCGCTCTTCTGGTTTTATGGACTGTTTTACGGCGCCCTCGGTCTGGGCGCCGTGGCTCACCGCTACCGGGCTTGGGGACCGCGTTTAATGCGGATGGTGATTCTTTTTATCGAAGCGCCCATCTTCATTTACAGTTATTGGCACCTTGATTTGGCCAAAACCCGTGAATATGCGCCCATTCCCCTCATTGCGGCGATCATGGTGTTATGGTCCTTGGCCTTGGGCGGCTTTTGGGGCCGACGCCTTTTTCGCCGGAACCGGGGTGCGCAAGGAAGTTTTATCCTCGCTTCGGGGTTTTCCAACATTGGTACCACCGGCGGAGCTTTTATTGCCTATATGCTTTACGGCCTGCCGGGACTGGCCTTAGGGTATCTTTTCCTGCTGCCCTATCCTTTTCTCATCTTTACGCTGGGGTTCACCTTGGCCAAACATTACTCTTCGCCCGGCAAGCTTCCGGCCAAAGCGTATCTCAAAAATATTTTACAAAATGCTTTTTCGCTTCTGCCGCTGCTGGCGATTGCATCCGGTTTGCTGCTTAATCTTAGCGGTATTGTTTTGCCCGCCCATTGGGACGGCTTAGTGGATGGGTTGATCAAGCTTGATCTGGGCCTCATGTGTTTTGCCATCGGCATGACTCTTGAATGGACCAAAATACTCGGCTTTGGGAAAGCCATTCTTTCCGTGGCTGCCATCAAATTCCTGGCAACGCCACTTTTGGCTCTTCTCCTGGTGCTCCTCGTGTACGGCACCCTTGCGCCACTTTCTTCCAAAATCATCCTTCTTCAGGCCGCCATGCCTCCTGCCATTTATGCCGTGGTCACCGTCAATCTTTTTAAACTGGATCGCGATTTGGCCAATGCCCTGTGGCTGGCCAATGCCTTCATTTTAATTCCAGTGGCTGGTCTGCTGTATTTCATCCATTCGTAAAAAGCCCAAGCCTCTCCCAATGCGGTCCAGTGAGGTGCGATCGATTTTTTCTTTGGGTTTTTCCACCAACATCAGACGCACCACATCTCCAAAATGATATTGCACATAAAAAAATTGAAAACCTGCCCTGGCAATGGTCTGCTCGGTGGGACGCAGCATGGAATTACCCAGCAGGGGCAACGTTACCAGATTTATCATCCCCAGCATCAGGTTCATCAGGAGATGCCGGCTGCGCATATGTTCCAAAAAAACTCCCCGCCCGCCCGGCGCCAGCACGCGATAAGCTTCGCGCAACCCCACGGCAGGATCAGGCAAGGTACAATACACAAAGGTTGCCAACACCGTGTCAAAATGATTGTCCGGATACTCCAGGTGTTGCGCATCCATCAGTCGAAGCCGGGTGGAAGGCCTGACCAACCCCGCCAATTTCATGCGGGCGGCTTTAAGCATTTTGGGACTGAAATCGATGGCATCCAATTCCAGATTGGAAGGATAGTAAAGCAAATTTTTACCACTGCCCACGCCGATTTCCAACGTCCTGCCTTTGACCATGGCCACGGCCTGCTGCCGTATGCCTTTGAACCAAAGCCTCTCCATTGGAGCTTGCAGGATATCATAATAATGCGCCAGTACTTCATACTTCTTGTTGGCTTTGTTCATCTCGTTCATCTCCTCGCCCGACCACTTCTTTAGACCACATTACGCCTCCGATGATCCCATGCCAGTCAAAGCGGCCCTTTTAATTTTCAACGGAACTAAGACTCTTTTACCAAGCCGCCTGCCCCGCATCCTCCCACTGCCTTTTTTTCCCGAGTCACGGCGCCGGCTCACTTTCCCGGACCGACCAACCTCCGGATGTTTCTCTGTTATTTAACTGTCGCTTCGGTTTCCAATTCCCGTGGCGATAAAAAGCAGCGCTCCTTTCTTTCCTTCCGGCATTCCTTGTCGCATTGGTAACAGATTTCGTTTTTCAAATAACCGCCTTTGACATATTCGGCAATGTTCTCCAGCGTCGTCCGGGCGATGTTATGCATGGCTTCGCGGGTAAAAAAGGCCTGATGGGAAGTAATGAGCACATTAGGAAAAGTTAGAAGACGGGCCAGCACATCATCATTAATGAGTGTATTGGAGAAGTCCTCAAAAAAATAATCGCTTTCCTCTTCGTAAACATCAAGCCCGGCCGATCCCACCTTGCCGCTTTTCAATCCTGCAATCAGGGCCTCGGTTTTGATTAATTTCCCCCGGCCCGTGTTGATAATCATGACGCCGGTCTTCATGCTGGCAATACTGTGTTCGTCAATCATATGATATGTTTCCGTGGTCAAAGGACAATTGAGGGAAATAATTGCCGCCTGCTCATAAATGGTTTTCATGTCCGTATAACGGAAGCCGTTCTTTTCAGCATAAGCCTGGTCGGGAAATTTGTCGTAGGCCAGCACCTCCATGCCCAATCCTTTGAGAATAGCGATCAGGCATTTGCCGATTTGGCCGGTCCCAATAACGGCAGCCACTTTGCCGTGCATGTCAAAGCCCATTAAACCATCAAGTGAGAAATTGCCGGTCCGGGTCCGGTCATAGGCTTTATGAATTTTCCGGTTTAAATTGAGCATCAGACCCAGCGCATGTTCCGCCACGGCATAGGGGGAATAAACCGGGACCCGCACCACATGAATCTTGCCGTAGGCTGCCTTTAAATCCACATTGTTGTAGCCCGCACTGCGCAGGGCGATCAGTCCCACCCCACCTGCTTCCAGGGCTGCCACCGTGCCGGCGTCAATGGTGTCATTGACAAAAGCGCAGACCACCTCATACCCCGAGGACAACTCCGCCGTATCCCTGTTCAAATGACTGCCGAGATATTTGATCTCAACGCCGTACCGGTCTTTTAATTCTTCAAAAAACAGCCGGTCATACGGCTTGGTGTCATAAAATAACACCCGCACTTTTTTATCCATCTTTGTCACCTCGCCTGGACTGGTTTAAGTTACTCTTTTTAGACACCTTAAACGCTCCCTTTTAACATACGTGATATCATTCCTTTCCTTTCAGGATAATGGAACCAGAATTATTTTTGGTCCTGTCATTCTCCTTTTTTATCAGAACCTGCATTGCTGGCGGCCGGTCTAAACAAAGTGGAAAATGTAAGTGCTCATGTCTGTTGCGTATCCAACCTGATGAAGCGGAAGCGTAGCGTGGGCCAATTGACCCGGACCGGTAAAAAAATTATGCGGCGGAGATGACGTTGGCTGCTTTTTTGGAATTTTAACGCACGGGGGAGGGTAGATTGGCCCAAGAGGCGCTCAGGACGTTCGAAATGACGTGAGTAGTTACAGAAAAATACAAAAAAGGGGGAGAGGACGATGAAAATTGAGATAGGTCAGGAAGATGCGCTGATTGGTGTTGATTTACAAATCGATTTCATGCCGGGTGGCACGTTGGCCGTGGCTGAGGGCAATCAGATTGTACCGTTAGTGAATGATTTGCTTGCTTGTTTCCCCACCAAAGTGTTGACTCGCGACTGGCATCCCGAAAATCATATCAGCTTTTCTGAGAAGCCCGCATATAAGGACATGTCATGGCCGCCCCATTGCGTGCAAGAGTCGAGGGGTGCCGAGTTTCATCCCGACTTAAATGTGGCCCTGGCCCAAAAAGTGGTCAGTAAGGGTCAACCCAGCAACCGCGAGCAATATTCCGGCTTTCAGGACAGCACTCTGGCGGATTGGCTGAAGGCGCGTGGCGTAAGGCGGGTATTCATTACCGGTTTGGCCACGGAATATTGTGTTAAGAATACGGCACTGGATGCCAAGAAAGCAGGTTTTGATACCTTTGTCATTCGCGATGGTGTGCGCGGCATTGATCTTCCCCGAGGTAGTGAAGCGCTCTCCTGGAATGCCATGGAAGCTGCAGGCATACACTTGATCACCAGTGAAGCCTTAAACGCTTGTCCGCTTCCGCGCAGTACGGAAGCCCGCAAGCCGGAGACCGTGGTGGCCATGGGGTGATCCCCAAATTTATATAGAAGGATAGTGCATGAGGCAAAAACGCCCCTTCGACAAAAGGAAGGAGGGATATTTTCATCGCCTCAGCTCCCGCTTAAGCGTGAGTACCTTCATCATATCTTTCAAGGTAATGATGCCCATTACTTGATCGTCTTGCACCACCACAAAGCGGCTGCGCCCTTCCCGGCGCATGTGTTGAAGCAGTTCATCTGCCGGGAGGGTGGGGGCCACGCTATTTTGCCCGCAGGAGATGTCCATGATGTCACGGACCGTCGTGCTTTCCCATTGAATACGAGGTGTTTTTTTTACAGCTTCCAAAGTAAGGCAGCCTGCCAGCCTGCCTTCCCGCAGAACCGGATATAATTTAAAATGATATTTGTAAATGATTTGGTTGACCGCCTCGGCCACGGTCAAGTCAGGAGGCACGCTGATCAGCCTATTGTTGCTCATAAAATCCTGCACGTGATACCGGGCCAAGTCGTTTTTCTGCCTCAATTGCTGATAGGAATGCTGAGACGCGCCTTGCAAAAACATGCCAATCAAAAGCCACCACAAACCATCAATAAAACGGCCGGTTAATACGTTAAAAATGCCAACGGCCATCATCACCATGGCAAAGGCCGACCCTATGCCTGCCGCAATTCTGGTGCCCCAGAGTTGGTCTTTTTTCATCCACCACAGGACAGCGCGCAATATCCTGCCCCCATCCAAGGGGAAAGCCGGCACCAGATTAAAGCCCGCCAGAATTAAATTGATCAGCGCCAGATAGCCCAATACGCCGGTCACGCTCGTAGGCCATGACCAGAAGACCAGCCCCAGACGTTGCAGGCCATAAAAAAAACCACCCATGACGATACTGGTGACAGGTCCGGCAAGCGCCATTAATAATTCAGCGCCTGGTTTTTTGGACTCCTCTCCCATTTCCGCCACGCCGCCAAAGATAAAAAGGGTAATGCCCTTCATCTGCAAGCCCGACTTGCGCGCCACCAGGGAATGGCTCAATTCGTGAATCACGATCGAGAGAAATAGCCCCACCGCGCTCATCAGCCCCATCACGATATAAGTGGCGCTGCTCAGCCCCTGATATTGCCCCGGAAACAAACCAGCTGACAGGGACCAAACAATCAAAAAGAACAGAAAAAACCAGCTTGCGTCTATTTTCACTTCAAACCCGAATAAACTGAATAATTTCATGCTTTTGCCAAACATGCCGCCTCCTTCTCTGCTTCATCGGGATCCATCTTTCCTTCTCCGCCTCATTTTCCGGATTTTTGTGCTTCCCCTTCTCCCTGTTATTGCCGGGCGTTTTATGGTTCGTCCTGCTGCCAGTAGCAAGGACGGCCGTAATAGTCATAAAGCCGGCCCTCGTAATCCCGGTTCACGGGGGCGTCAGGATCAAAGACAGGACTTTTTTTTATTTGATGCTTGGTCAACACCACCGACATGGATTTCATCAGCCAGTTGGCATGATTGATCCAGTCCTTTGCAATCAACACTTTTCTGCTCCCAATCCATTGGTTGGTGTTGGCCACCAAATAACGGATACTGTAATGATCGTCTTCAATAATAAAATCCTCCGTATGCCCGATCATGCCGTCCACTGCCAAGAGGTGGTAACCGGTCAGTTCCTTGATGCTCCTAAGCCGGCATTCCAGGCCTTCGCACTCCTGTTCCTCATAGTCTATGCTGGGGGGCAACATGATGGTGGGAGGACCGGCGGTCACCGGGTTCCAATAGACCGGCCATTGCAAAGTGCGGGTGGTTTTCACTTTTTTCCGGCGCGACACGGGCTTTACCTTTTCCGCGGGCATGGCTTCCATGATCATATCTTTGGTCAGTATCACCCGGAACAGCCTTTTCGTCCAATCCGGTTTGTCATAAAATCCGGCGGTTGAGATAAGCACTTTCCTGCCCGGAATAATATTGCCTGTATCGGCTACCAGATACCTGATGGTCCAGTCCAACTCATCAACATAAAAATCCACCACGCTACCCAATATGCCATCCTGGGCTTCAATGCCATACCCCAATATCTCGATCATACTTCTCAGCATCATTTTCACCTCCCCCCAGCCCACTTCATTCACTCTGCCTCACGCTGCACCGGCCTTTTTTCATTTACAGCATGAGCCGAACGTCATTCCGGGAAATATGTCAATAAATAGGGGATAATAATCACCCTTTTGTTGCTTTTATCTCTTACAATAAAGACACCAGGTGTTCGCAGGAGGCGGAGAAATGCAAGGTAAAACCTCTTTTTTAACTTATCTGCTTTTTGCCGTTTTATTTGCGGTGCTGGCCTTTCAGTTCTTCGTAGCGCCCAACAAAATCAATGTATCCTACACCCGCTTTAAAGCCTTGGTCAACCTGGGTAAAATTGAAACTGTGCTGATCACCGATGCCACATTGACCGGCATTCCGCCCAAGCCGGCCGGCAAGAAAAAACCCCCGGCCAAGGCCACCACTTATGTCACCAACCGTGTGGGCGACAATCAATTGATTGATTTTTTGGAAGCCCATAAGGTTACTATTATCGGCCGTTCATCCAATACCTGGTTGGTGACGTTGCTTTCCTGGATTGTGCCGATCGGATTGTTGATCGCCTTTTGGGCCTGGTTCGGCAGGCGCCTGATGAAACAATCGGGCGGAGCCGGCGGGCTGCTCAACATGGGTAAAAGCCGTGCCAAAATCGTGGTGCAGCGTGATGTGGGCGTTGGCTTCAATGATGTAGCCGGTTTGGAGGAAGCCAAACAGGAACTCAAGGAAGTTCTGGAATTTCTCAAAGAGCCTAAAAAATTTACACGGCTGGGTGCTAAAATTCCCAAAGGCATTCTGCTGGTGGGGCCGCCGGGCACGGGCAAAACCCTGTTGGCTCGGGCCGTGGCCGGCGAGTCCGGTGTCCCCTTTTTTTCCATCAGTGGGTCCGATTTCATTGAAATGTTTGTGGGATTGGGGGCCGCGCGGGTACGGGACATGTTCGAACAAGCCAAAGCCATGGCACCTTGTGTGATTTTCATAGACGAATTGGATGCTTTGGGCAAAGCCCGCGGGCTGGGAGGCCACGTGGGCAGCCATGACGAGCAGGAACAAACCCTGAACCAGTTACTGTCCGAAATGGACGGCTTCTCACCCACTTTGGGCGTCATTTTACTGGCGGCCACCAACCGGCCCGAGATCCTTGATCCTGCCCTGCTGCGTCCCGGCCGTTTTGATCGTCAAATTCTGGTGGATCGTCCGGACCTGCCTGAGCGGCTTGCTATATTACAGCTTCATACCAAACACATCAAGCTGGACCCGCAGTTATCTTTGGAAGTGGTCGCCCGCCGTTCTTCCGGGTTCACAGGCGCTGATTTGGCCAATTTGGTCAACGAAGCCACCCTGCTGGCAGTACGCAAAAATAAGGAGACCGTGGACAACGAGGATTTTGACCAAGCCATGGACCGGATTATGGCGGGATTGGAAAAAAAGAATCGCCGTCTTAATGAACATGAAAAAGAAGTGGTGGCTTACCATGAGTCCGGGCACGCCCTCATTGGTGCGCTCAGAGGCACGGCCGATAAATTGCACAAAATTTCGATTGTGCCACGGGGCATTGCCGCCCTGGGCTTTACCTTGCAACTGCCCACCGAGGACCGATACCTCATGTCCAAGCGGGAGCTCTTGGAAAAAATCGACGTGCTGCTCGGCGGCCGCGCGGCCGAGGAGCTGCTCTTCGGCGATGACATTACGACCGGCGCGCATAATGATCTGGAAAAAGCTTCCGATATCGCCCGCAGCATGATTATGACTTACGGCATGAGCAAAAGCCTCGGTTACCGGACTTTTAAAAGGCAATCCACCGCTTTTTTAGGTCAGCCTGATTTCAGCCCGGACAAAAGCTACAGTGAAGCAACGGCGCAAAAAATTGATGAGGAAGTCTACGAGCTTTTGGAAGACCGCATGCGCGCGGTCAAAAGCTCCTTGCAGCGTCACCGGGATAGTTTAAGCCATTTGGCCACAGCGCTTTTGGAAAGAGAGACTATTGATGCCGATGATTTTAATAAAATCGTCGGTCCCCTTGAACCCGAACCTTTTGTACCGGAATCAAAACTCATTGGTAACCCTTCGCCTAAAGGCTGAGACCGGATAGGCGCTTGCTTATCCCGGGTCTTTTGAAAAGCGGTCCCTGTCCGTTTCGCTGGTCACTGATTTCAACAACGTCACCAATACGCCGGGATCAGCCGGTTTGGTAATCACCTGCAGCACATTAAACGCTTTTTTCAAATAATTGCTCTCCTCCATACTGCAATGACCGCTTACCACAATCAATTTGATTTGGCGCGTTACCTGATCTGCTCTCAAGGCTTGGGCCACCTCTTGTCCGCTCTTGCCTCCCATGTTCAGGTCAAGGATGATTACTTCCGGCGTGAGGCGTTTTGCTGCTTCCAGGGAAACGTTGCTGCTGGACAAGACATTAACCGTGTAGCCCTCGTGCTGCAACAGCTCCTGCATTTCCTGCAAGTATTCCACATCATCGTCAATGATCAATACGCCCTTCTTCACAAGTTTTCACCGCCCACGCTTTATTGATCATCAAATTACTTATAATTATACTTTTCCCCTTACTGGAGTAATAGTCGGCCAGTCCTTTTTTTCCTGATCTTTTACCTCATTTTCAGGCCGTTTTTTAAAACAACTTTAGTCCCGCCTTTTTCAGATGTTCCGCTCCGGAATCTGCCCCAAAACCGGTTTTATTGTTCCCCTGCTTTTAATAGTTAGTTCATGTTGCGGAAAGACAAATTTTCCGAAAAGCTATCCTGGGTATTGTACCCATCCTTAGGCGGGCAGCGGTTTGCGGAGCAAACTGCCTCAGAGAGAAAAAACGCTCGCTGCGTAGCGTCCCTTTCATCATAATATCGATTCTGATCGGGGCTGAAG
>CAYVTN010000009.1:0-19018 GCA_964454395.1 uncultured bacterium
ACCACCACCTTATCCCGATCTGAGGGCCCGAAAAAGCAACTTTGCTAAAGTTGAGATCTTTTAAATAGTTTCCACGCAAAAGCGCCTATCCCACTGATGCAGAATCTAAGGCACTTCCACGCCGTCAAAAATCATCTTCACTATATCTTCCGACGTCATTTGCTCGGCTTCCGCCTCATAGGTGATGATGATGCGGTGGCGCAGCACATCCAATCCCACGGATTTGACATCCTCCGGGGTAATGAACCCGCGGCCCGCCAAAAAGGCATAAGCTTTGGCCGCCGTGGTCAGACTCAGGGTGGCCCGCGGTGAGGCGCCAAAAGCAATGAGGTCCTTGAGGTCCTTCATGCCCGCGGCTTCCGGGGCGCGGGAGGCAAAGACCAGATCCACGATGTAGTTTTCCATTTTTTCATCCACATAAATTTGTTCGATCATTTTTCTGGCTTTAAGGATGTCCTTGGCGGTCACCACTTTTTTAGCGGCGGGCGCTGCGCCGTTGGTCATGCGCCTCAGGATTTCTTTTTCTTCCTCCTTGCTGGGATAGCCGATCTTGACTTTTAACAGGAAACGGTCCACCTGCGCTTCCGGCAGGGGATAAGTGCCCTGCTGTTCGATGGGATTTTGGGTGGCCAGCACCAGAAAGGGCGCACCCAAAGGATAGGTGGTGTCGCCGATGGTGACCTGTTTTTCCTGCATGGCTTCAAGCAGGGCGCTCTGGACTTTGGCCGGCGCGCGGTTGATTTCATCGGCCAGAATCAGGTTGGAAAAAATCGGACCTTTTTTAACGGTAAAGCCTTCGCCTTTGGGATTGTAAATCAGCGTGCCGATCAAGTCCGCCGGCAGCAGATCAGGAGTGAATTGAAGCCGCTGGAAATCCGCCTCAATGCAGTCGGACAATGTTTTAATGGTCAGGGTTTTGGCCAATCCGGGAACACCTTCCAGGAGCACATGGCCGTCGGCCAAGAGCCCGATGAGCAGGCCGTCCACCAGGTCATGCTGGCCCACAATCACCCGTCCGATTTCCTGGCGCAGGGCCTCCACAAACACGCTTTCTTTTTTGACCTTTTCATTGAGAGCCTTGATGTCTTTATCCATTTCCACCTCCAGCAAAATAACCCGGGTGATGTCCCCTACGGTCACAACCCCGGTCCGGGTTTACCTGGTCCGTATGTCATTTTTGATTTTTGTTGTAACTACTCAGGTTTCTTGCGTATCCAAGCTGGCCAAGCCGAAAGTGCATCTTGGTCCAATTTGCTTTTTCGGGCCAAAAAGCAGGTTAGGGCAATAAACCCGGGGCCCATCCCTTTGGGCTCCTGCCACAAAAGCCTTGAAATCAAGGGTGGGCCACTTGGAAAAGCTTACCCGTCGGGACACAACCACCACCTCATCCCGATCTGAGGGCCCGAAAAAGCAACTTTGCTAAAGTAGAGCTGAGTAGTTACTTTTGGTTACTCTATCAAATTCCTAAGGCTTGTCAACCACGGGCTCGAGCTCGGCTTGCGCATCAAGGCGCTGGGCCAATGACCCTTTACGGCTGCCCTGGCCCAGACTGAGGTCTGACACCACCACCTTGGCCACCCGGGCAATAAAAGGACCTTCTTGATCCTGTCCATAAATGCCATAAAGATTATGAATCACATAGGTCCGGCCTTCAACCGTCCCCAAGACCAGCATGACATGGCCCGGAATGAACAGCAAACTCTGGCCGCCCTGCAGGGCCACCGGCCTGCTTATCTTCCGGGCGGCAAATCCCCGGCGCAATTGGGTGGTGCTTCTTGGCCAGATCATGCCGCAGGTCAGTCCCAACCGCCGGATGAATTCAGAACAATCGCCCAGGCCTTCCTGGCCGCCCCAGCCATAGGGCTGGCCCAATAATTTAAAGGCCTCGGTCACCATGGTCCCGGGGGTAGCCGGCAGGAAATGATCCGACCATTTGTCCGGTTCGGTTAGTTCCCCACGCGCCCAGGCAAGCTTGCCCTCTCCGGTCCGCACAGGCACCAGGGCCTGCTGATTCCGGTCCCGGGCCAGCCAGCACCCCACGGTGGTTTCGAGCCGGCGGCCCTGCACCTCCACCGTGCTGCGGGCGTCCACCAGCACCAGCAAAGGCCGGCGCCGGTAACCCAGCACCCCGGCGCGCTGCCTGGCGACAGCCACATGGTCCGTACGGACCCAGCCGCGGCCAATACTTGAAATCACATATGTCCACCGGCCGTTCGCACTGGTGTGCACGACGGCTACCGGGGTGGCCAACAGCAGACGGGAATGAGCGGCAAGATTGAATTCCACATCTTTTGGTTTGGCGGTGATTTCCAATGCCGTGGGAAACAACATGAGGGATGTATCACGGACGATTAATCCCCATAAAACATTTATTCTAGACCCCTTGAGGCCGCTCAGGTTCACCTGCTGGATAATTTTTTTATAGTCTGCCGCGGTCATCTTCCGGCCGCGGCTGCCATAATAGCGGCCGGCCCGTTTAAGGTAACGAAAATCTTCGCTGAGCCAGCGGTGCAACCGGCGGGCCGGGATTTTGGAGGGCAGGGTGTCCAGATCCATTATCAATCCCTGTTTGACCCAGCTACGCCGGCTACGCTGGTATTGACGAGGCGTTAAAAAGGCCTCGTCTTTGCGGCCAAGCCGTTCCAGCCAAAACCCGGGTGTCTGCATCTGCGGAATAACATGAGGCAGGTGATCCGGCCCCGGCTTAAGCCGGGGCGCTTCGGCGCCGGTGAGCAACAACAGGAACATAACCAGTATGAATTGACGCCAGGGCCGGCGGTAACACATCAACAAGTTCACATCCTAAGCCGGCAGGGCCGGCGTAAATTCCGGTGTGGCCTATGATGATCTTGCGCCACAAAAATTAAATTACCCTGCGGCAAGCCGCGGGGCGTTCTGGGAACGTATCAAGGTCTTACCTGGTTGATGGTAGTCAGGCGCTCCAGCAAGGATCCGCGGTTGCTGCCTTCGCCCAGGCTGAGATCGGAGACCACCACCTGGCCGATGACCACCTTGTCATCCACGCCCGGAGCTTTGTACACCCGGTAGGACCAAATGTCATGAATCGCGTAAGGCCGGCCGTCATGCATGCCCAGAAAAAGCATGACATGTCCCGGAAATTGCAGCAAGGCCGGACCGGTAAGCTTTTGCAGTATGGCTGTTTTAACCGTAGGGTCCGTGCAGCGGCTGCAGGTTTTCCGGTCACCGCCCGTCCGGCCTTGGGCCGAGGAATTGCGCGGCAGAAAAATGCCAAAGGTGGCAAATACATCCTTCACCATCTGTGAACAGTCGCGGTACTCACTCTGCCCTCCCCAGGAATAAGGATGGTGCAATAGTTTAAAGGCCTGCCTGATGACCTGCCCGCCTGTGTAAGGCAGGAAGGTTTCGCTCACATCGGCGTTCCGGGGGATAAAGGCCTTCTCCATGCCCAATCTCCCATGGCTGGAACGGCGGGGCAAAGCAATGGTATAAGCGGTTGCATTCTTATCCAGCAGCTTGCACACCGTTCCCATATAAAACGCTTCCGCGGTCGTGGTGTTGCCCGGTTCCCGGTAAGCCATGACCTTGTGCCCGGTGATCACCAGTTTTTGCTTGGAAGCAACGAACCTGGCAACCGCTTTGGGATCGCAGTAAGCCGCTATATCGGCGGCTTTGATCCAGCCCCGGCAATTGGCGGTCACCACAAAGTACCATTGCCGGTCCAGGCTGCGGTGCAGAATTACCAGAGGCTGGAAAGCATGCACGGACGAGACCTGAACAATATCAAAATCATGGTCCCAGCGCCGGCCGGCCACCAATACATCGGTGGGATAATAGCGCACGTTGGAGCGGCGCTTGGTCAGGCCGTAGCCCAGGGGATTATCTTCCTTGAGCTGGCCCAGGTTAAGATTGTCATCCCAGGCTTCAAACAGGCTCGGGGGCAGAGGTTCCCCCCGGCCGTCCCAGCGGGGCCGTTTCTCGATGCGCACGGTTTCATCCTTGAGATAGGTATAAAGGTTGTACCCGTCTACCACACCCGGACTGTAGAGCATGGGTTTTTCAATATCCCAGCCGCCGTCGGGATTGACGTCTTCCGGCCGGTCCACTTCCTCATTTTTATAGTCCCATAGCCGGTCGGAAAAAACATCGGTCAGCAATCCGCGCCGTAGATTCTGCTGATTGAGACGGGCAATAGCATGGGCCGTCAACAAAACAGCTTCCGGGTGGTCCAGTTTGCTTACCCAAAAATCAGGATCATCCATGGCCTCCGTGCAATGGGCCAGAGGCAGGGTGGCATGGACCACCGGCGGCGGCCCGCCGCCTTGTGGGGGCAACTCCGCGCAGCCGGAGAGGATCAGCAAGACGCTTAATCCAACAATGAGGTGACGGTAGGCAGAGGGCATGCACATGTCCTTTGGTTTGGAATCCGGAAACAGCGTTGAAAAACATTATAAGAGCAGTTCCCGTGTTTTTAAAGTGCTAACTCAACTTTGGCAAAATTGAGTATTAACCCAGCGGTGCTGGATAAGATTCTGCATATACGCTAATTGGAGGCAGACGCGACGGTGACGTTTGAAAGCGGCAGGGTGAAATGGAACATGGTGCCGCGGGTCTCGCCGGGGAGGGGAGAGCTCACCCAGATCCTGCCGCTATGGGCTTCGATGGCCAGTTTGCAAAAAGCCAGTCCCAGGCCGGTGCCGCTGATTTTTTTATCCTGAGGTTTGACGCGGGTAAACATTTCAAAAATTTTCTCATGGTGGGAGGATGGAATGCCTTCCCCCCGGTCACTGATCGTGACCAGGGCATGCGATCCTTCCCGGACCACCTGTAACTTGATGGCCGTGCCCGCCGGTGCGTATTTAATGGCATTGTTGATGATGTTGTTGATTACCCGCTCGATCATCTGGAAATCCATGGACACTATCAATTCCCGCAGTTCCGATTGAAATTCAATGGTCACGTCCTTTTCGCCTTTGACCGTATTCATGAGCAGCACGCTTTGCTGCACCAGGCTGATCAGGTCCACATCCACCAGCTCGACCTGGAATTCATTGGATTTCATCTTGCTGATGGTCAGGATGTCGTCCATCATGGTTCTCAGTTTGATGGCCTGCACATGGGCGTCCTTCAACAAGTCCTTGATGTCCTGCGGCAAATCGGACTTGACCTTTTGCACCAGGATCAACGCGCCCATGACCGAAGTGAGGGGATTTTTCATGTCGTGCACAATCATGTGCATCATGGCTTCCTTGGTTTCATTGACTTCCTGCAGCGCCTGATTCTGGGCTTCCAACTGCTGCTTGGAGCTCTCCAGATCGCAGGTGCGGTCCTGAATTTTTTTATCCAGCACCACGTTGATGCTTCTCAGCTCCTCGTTCTGCTGCAGGTTTTCATTAATGATGAGCGCGTTTTCTTCCCTGCGGGCTTCGATCTCCTTGCGCAGTTGACGGACGCGGGACTGGTATTTGCGGATGACCGCCTGCATTTCTGCGGTGGCGCCCGCCACCAGAACATCCTCCTCTTCTTTGGAAAAATAAAGCAATGGTTCGTTGTTGGGGTTATCCATCATGAACAGTCCTTTAGTAAACTTCAATCGAGCAGGATTGACAATTCATTGATTTCCTGATCGAAATCTTCCAGCAGCACCGAGTAATCCACCATATCCATGCCCAGCAGGTTCAATACGGCCGGGTCGATTTTTTCCGTCGTGGGATAAGTAAAGCCAAACATTTTCTCATGCACCAGAATATTGGAAATATAAATGCCCGCGGCAACCGTCTGGAACGGCGCCGGTGTTTCCAGCGGCCGGTGGTGATAGGCCAGGCCGATGCTCACGCTCTCGGGCATATACCACTTTTCACAAAGCATCCTGGTGAGCGCGGTGTGATTGACACCCAGGACTTCTTCCTCCACCTCCACCAACAGCCGTTTTTCTTCCTGGAGGTGCTTTAAAATGGCGATGAATTCATTGCGGTAAAACTGGTATTCTATGATCAGGCCCACATCATGCAGAATGCCCAAGGTAAAAAAGTCCTCGGCATTGCCCAGGTGGCAGCGGCGGGCGATCATCTTGGCGCAGACCGCCACGCCCACCGAGTGCTTCCACAGGTCCACGCCGGAGAAAAGGCTGGTGCCGTTGCCGGTTTGAAAAAGCTCATTGATGCTGGCATGGATGGCAATGCTCTTGATCAAATTGAATCCCAAAAGGGTGACGGCCGTGCGGATATTGGTGATTTTTCCGGGTGACCCGTAATAGGCCGAATTGGCCAGGCTCAAGATCTTCAGGGTAAAACTCGGTTCGTATTTAAAGACCTGTTCAATCGACGCCGCGCTGGCATTGGGATCATTGATGGTTTTCATAATTTTGGAAAGGATTTGTGGCATGGGAAAGACATACTGCAATTTTTGATTTAAGGATTCGATGTCGATCTTGGTTGGTGTCACGTTCAAGCCACCTCGCTTACCCTGGATAAAATACCGCGCCGCCCCGGCTTGGGATCTGTTCAAAACAAGACGTGGATTCACATTGACGACATAACACAACTATCTGCGCCCAGTATCGGCAGTATGGGCCGCAAGTTTAATGGAGAAGCAACAAGGTTAATGGGAATCGCGGACCTGAGAATACTTGTTCAGTTTGATGCGCTGCACCTGATTGATCATTTTCACCATGTCATCCTGGGCCTTGGGATTGGGATAATCAAAACAGGCGCCGACGCGGTAGTCCTGGCGCCGGTTTTTATGACACCAGACCACATGCAACTGGTGTTCCTCCCGGGAGGACGGCTCATCCAAAAGGGGCGGCAGCAGATTTTCCATGATCACCATCGTGCCCGGGGGCAGAAAGAGCCCGGCCGTGAATCCCAGACCGCCGGCGCTGATGTCGCTGAGCCGGACCGGACAGTTCTTCAGCCGTTCCCCTTCGGGAAAATGCAGAGCCTTGATGGCGGCTTCCTGATCAATCTGAACCCGGTAAAAAAAGCGGCGCTGGTCGCGTTTGATGATTTGGTCATGCTGCACCAGCAGGTTGGGCTGTTTGTTTAAATTCACCTCTTTCACCTTCCCCGTAATAAAAAAAACGCCTTCCGGCTGAAGCATGGTCAGACGGACGCTCATCCCCGGCGCGAACTCAAAGAACTGCCACCAACACGCCGGCAGTTTCAATCCCAACAAGTCACCAACAAGGCGCTCCACCCGGGGATGGAATTTCATGGGCAACTGCTCATCCGGCATGGTGAGAATGAGATACGCCTCCTGCTTAAGCATGTTCGCCACGGCCGGGGATCTTGGCCGTCGTCCCCGCGCTGGTTTTGTCACGTTCCCTTTCCCCTCCCAGGGCGCTAAATGGTGATGTCCAAATGGTGTTCCGGTTCATCGGCCCGCTCTTCCACCCATTCCACATTTTGTTCCCGGTCGTTGCCCTGGGCCTGGTGCTGGGCCGTTTCCCGGGGCGTGCGGCCTTCCTTCTGGGTGGAATCCTCGGTGCGGTCGGCTTCCTTTTCCCGCTTGACCTGTTCGCCTTCATGCAGCCGGTCTTTCTTGAATTGCGCGGCCTGGGCTTGAAGCTGGCCGGCATTCTCCTGCTGGGCAGCCACGGTTTTTTCCACCAAGGGCGTACGGGAGAGCATATTTTGCGCATCCAAAGGTTCGACCATGGCTCTTCCTTTCCCGGCGAAGCAGGCTTATCTTTTTAAAAACACCGAATTAATCTGAGCCAATTGATCATGCAGCAACTCGATGGCATTGGCATGGATTTGGCAAACCCGTGATTCGGTCAGTTCCATGATCTGGGCAATTTCTTTCAATGTCAGGCCTTCCGCATAATACAGACTCATAATAATTCTGGTGCGTTCCGGCAATTGGTCGATTTTGTTTTCCACCACCCGGTATTTTTCCAGGGCGGAGAGGCCGTCCGCATCAGGCAGGCTGTTTTTCATAGGACGATGAGCCGCTTCGTAGTAGGTGTCTTCCACCTCCGGAGTCAGCGGTTCGGTACGGACATTTTTCAAGTTGTTCTGCAGGGCCCGCAGCTTGTCCACGCTGATGCCCATGGCCTGGGCCGTCTCCTCCTCCGAAGGGAGGCGAAACAGGTTCTGCTGCAGCAGTTCCTTGACTTTTTCCAGGTGCCGTTGCTGCCGCCGGGAGCGGGAGGAAAAACCGTCCAGATTACGCAACTCGTCATAGACCGCGCCGCGAATGCGTTTGAAGGCAAATTCAATGAACCCTGTTTCCTTCTCCAGGTCGAAATGTTCAATGGCATTGATGAGCCCGATTACACCGGCGTGAATCAGGTCTTCGCGGTCAATGGCATTGTCGCCGATATAGATGCTCATACGTCCCACGATGCGCTTCACATCCTGCAAATAGCGCTGGCACAAGCGCTCATGGGCCTGGGCATTCTGGTGGCGTTTGTAATTTTCCCAATCCTGTCGTTCTTCAGGCGTCATGCCCTTCCTCCGCTGTCCTTACCCGGTATTGCATCATTTGGCAATCTAAGCATCGGCAGCCACGGTCCGGTGGCTGAGCCGGCAAAGCCGGAATAAAAAATCTTTCTCACAAAGCCCTCGGAGATCACAGAGGAAAAGCAAGGCCATTATTTTCTTGCCTTTCTCAGTGTTCTTTGTGAACGCTGTGAGAAGTTTTTCTATTTGGCAGGGGCACGGCGCTTGTGCCCCTACGGCCTAAATTACCTGCCCCGACCGGGTGGAGATAGTGTTATGATAAAATTATTGTTGGCTGCGCAAAAACGTAGATGCTGGAAATACAGTATCTAAGCCCCCCCTCAGGCCGCGGCCTTGGTTTTGGTCCTGCTGCTTTCGCTCTGGCTGGTCTCGGGTTGTGCCTCGTCGGCTTTGGCCTGCGCCCGGCGGAAACCTTTGATGTTCCAAATTGCCAACAACATGACCAACAGGCCTGAGATCACCAGCACCACCGTACTGCGCAGGACGACATCCATGACGCCATGGCCCAGTACCAAGCCGATAACCAGGGACAATCCCGTCAGGGTTAACATCAGGTTTACAGCCAAATTCCAAACAAGACGCATGGGAGTCCTCCTCGCCCCTTTGTTCAACTGCTCCGGTACTTGGGCAGGTATTTGCTCAAGCTCCCGGAAAACCGAGCATTTAGTCAACCAAAGTGCTTGAAACCGTAAATCGAGAGCCGACCGCAAGTGAATCGGTGATTTTCGATTCTCGATTTACGATTGCTCGGGCGCCTGAACGCGTGCCCGTTCAGGCGCCTAGGGCATGCTGTTGTAATGCGGCAAGGATGGCGGGTCCAGCCGCGGGGGCATGTCCATGTCAATGTGATACTGCCTCAATTTATTAAACAGGGTTTTGTAATCAATGCCCAGACAGCGTGCGGTCTTGACCTTGTTGCCCTTGGTTTTTTTCAAAGCCCGCTGAATCAGTTCCCTTTCGATTTTGGCCACCACTTCCCGCGAAACCTCCTTGATGGGCCGGATCTCATCCAGCGACGTCTGCAGGGTAAAGGCATGGCTGGGCAGGTTGGCATATCCGGTAATCTCCACCGGCAAATGCTCCGGCCCGATCCAGTCGCCGGCCAGGATCACGGCCCGCTTCACCGCGCCCTGCAATTCGCGCACATTGCCCGGCCAGGGATAAGCTTTCAGACAGGTTTTGCTCCCGTCTGTAAACCCCTGCAGATGCTTGGAGAACTCATGGTTGAACTTGTCCAGAAAATATTTGGCCAGCACATGGATATCCTCACCCCGTTCACGCAAGGGCGGCAGGCTGATGGGAAATTCATTGAGCCGGTAATAAAGGTCCTGGCGGAACGTCCCCCCCTGGATGCTCTGGCGCAAATCCTGATTGGTGGCCGCAATCAGCCGGAGATCTATGGGAATGGCGCTCTTGCCTCCCAGGCGGGTAATCATGCGTTCCTGTATCACCCGCAGCAGCTTCATCTGCATGGCCATGGGCATGTTGCCGATCTCGTCGAGAAAGAGAGTGCCTTTGTGCGCCAACTCAAGCCGCCCGACTTTGCGTTCCGTGGCGCCCGTGAAGGCTCCCCGTTCATGGCCGAACAATTCACTTTCAATGAGATTCTCGGGAATGGTGGAGCAGTCAATGCAGACAAAGGGTTCCTGCCGGCGCTGACTGTGGTAGTGCACGGCCCGGGCCAGAAGTTCCTTGCCCGTGCCGCTCTCGCCCAGAATCAGCACGGAAATGTTGTGGCCGCTGGCCAGTTCGATCTGACGGTCCAGTTCCTGCATGGCCGGACAATGGCCTATAATGGTGCCGGCTTTCCTGCTTTCCTTGACCTGGCGTTTGAGATCCTTGACTTCTTTCACCAGCTGTTTGGTCTGGAGGGCATTTTTCAGGGTGATCTTCATTTCTTCCACATTAATGGGCTTGGTCAGAAAATCATAGGAGCCCAATTTCATGGCCTGCACCGCGGCCTCAAAACTTTCGAAGGCCGAAAGGATGATCACCATCAAGTCCCGGTCAAACTCCCTCAGGCGCCTCAGGATTTCCAGACCATCCATGCCGGGCAGGCGCAGGTCGAGCAATACCAGGTCAGGATGCTCCTGCCTGATGAGCGCCAGACCATCCCGGCCATTGTCGGCGATAAACGCCTCGTAGCCGGCTTCTTCCAGAATGCGCGTGATCAGCCAGCAGATTTCCGGTTCATCGTCAATGGCCGCCACTTTGAATTTTTTCATTTGTTCCATCATCACCACACCTTTGTCCATTCTGCATTCAGGAAAGACGTTTAATAAAATATCCGTCTCGCTCATTGGTCTTTCGTAGGGTCACCCCTCACGGATGCCCGGTTCGTAACCACCCTGAAATCTGCCGGCAGGGGCCAGCCCTGCCCTTACACCGGCATTTCCACCATGCCCAGGGATTGCACCCGGAACTGCTGCGGTACCTCGTTATAGGAAATCACCACCAGATGGGGGAAAACCCGCTCCGTCAGTTTTTTCAGATGAATCCGCACCTGGGGAGAGCAGAGCAGCACCGGATGTTTGGCATGGGGCAGAAATTTTTCCACCATCTTGGTCACTTGGCCGTATATCTTTTGAAGGATATTGGGTTCCACGCTGTAAGTGTAGCCGTAGGTGGTGGTCTGCACGGAGTCGGCAATTAGCCGTTCCACCCCGGGATCCATGGTGATGACGGAGAGCAGGTTTTTGCTGGTCTGAAACTGCTGACAGATGGCGCTGCCCAAGGCCAGGCGCACATGTTCGGCCAGGGTATCAAGGTCTTTGTTATGACGCGCCGCATTGGAAAGGCTCTCCAAAATAGTGACCATGTCGCGGATAGGCACGCGCTCCTGCAGCAGCTTTTTAAGCACCTGCTGGACCTCACCCAAGGTCAGCAGATGGGGAATCAATTCCTCCACCACCGCAGGATAAGTGGGGCGCAAATGGTCAATGAGCACCTGCACTTCCTGACGTCCCAGGATGTCATGGGCATTGGCGCGCAGCACTTCCATCAAATTGGTGATGAGCACCGTGGCTGCGTCCACCACCGTAAAACCCATGGCCTCGGCCTTGTCTTTCCAGTTTTCCGCCAGCCAAGTGGCGTCCAGACCAAAGGTCGGCTCTTTGGTACGGATGCCGGGCAGGTTGTCCTTTTGTTTGTTGGTGTTCATGGCCAGGAAATGGCCGGGATAGATTTCATAGGCGGCTTTCTCCACACCCTTGATCCTGATGGTATAGGCGTTCTGGGGGAGCTTGATGTTGTCCTTGACCCGGATGGGCGGCACCACAATGCCCAATTCCACCGCCAGGTTTTGCCGCACCATTTTGATGCGGCCCAGCAGGCTGCCCCGCCGCTCCGAGTCCACCATGCCCAAAAGCCCGTAGCCCAATTCCAGTTCAATAGGCGGCACCAGCAGAAACGGCGCCACCATCTCGGCCGGTTCCTCCTCGGTTTCTTTGGTTTTCACGTCCATTTCCTGTTGCTGCTTTTCGCTTTTTTGCGCAGCCATGGTCGCCAGGGTCAGCAGGCCTGACATGAGCCAAAAGGGTATGACCGGCAGGGCGGTAAACAGGCCGGCGCATCCGAAGATAAAAGCCACCACGGCCACCACTTTCAGGGCCTTGGGTCGGGCCAGCATTTCCTTGAAGGAGGCTGTGCCCAGATTGGCGCGCGAGGCCGCCCGGGTAATGATAATGGCCGCAGCCACGGCCGTTAAAAAGGAGGGGATGATAATGACCAGCCCTTCGCCGATGGTCAGCAGGGTGTAGGTGCGGAAAATATCGATCCAGTCCATTTGGTGGTTGATGAACCCGACCAGAATTCCCCCCACAATATTGATGAGTATAATAATGAAGCCGGCGATCACATTGCCCTTGACGAATTTGCTGGCCCCGTCCATGGCGCCGTAAAAATTGGCTTCATCGGTAATCTCCGCCCGCCGGGCTTTGGCTTCTTCATTGGTAATGGTGCCTGCGTTCAGATCGGCATCAATGGACATTTGCTTTCCCGGCATGGCGTCAAGGGTGAAGCGGGCCGTTACTTCCGAGATGCGCTCGGCGCCCTTGGTAATGACGATGAACTGCACAATGGTGATGATGACAAAGAGCACCAGTCCGACCCCGGAATTGCCGCCGGTCATCACTTCCCCGAATCCGCGGATGACCGCGCCCGCATTGGCTTTGGTCAAAATCAGGCGGGTGGCCGAAATGTGCAGACCCAGGTCAAAGAGGGTCATGATCAGCAAAATGGAGGGAAAGGAGGAAAACTCCAGGGGCTTGTTGATATAGATGGCAAGCATGAGAATCACCAGGGCAATGCAGAGGTTGATGACGAGCAGGAAACTTAAAAAGGCGCTGGGCAAGGGAATGACCATGATCAGCAGCAGCACGATCACGCCTATCACCACGCTCAGTTCCCCGATTTTTCCGGACAGGCTCATGCCTGGTGCGCTCATGACCTCATCCCCTTTCCGGCCCGGATCTTATACAGGGCCGCCAGAATTTCCGCCACCGCCTTGTAGAGCATAGGCGGAATCTCCCGGCCCACTTCCACGTGTTTGTAAATGGCCCTGGTGACAAGCTTGTTCTCGATCACCGGCACATGGTACTTGATCGCCAGCCGCCGGATAATCTTGGCCCAGTGGTTTTCGCCTTTGGCCACCACTTTGGGCGCGCGCATGGTGTTTTGGTCATAGCGCAGCGCCACGGCATAATGGGTGGGGTTGGTGGTGATCACATCCGCCCGGGCCACTTCGGCGGCAATGCGGGTCATGACCATGCGGCGGTGCTTGGAACGTCGCCGTGATTTGATCTGCATGTCGCCTTCCTGCTGTTTGTACTCATCACGCACTTCCTGCTTGGTCATGCGCAGGCGCTTGAAAAATTCATAGCGCTGCCAGAAATAATCGAGCACGCCCACCAGCAGAAAGAAAAGTCCCAATTGCCAAATCACGCTCCAGATCATATGCCCGACGCTTTTAAGGATCGTCGGCAGTGGCGCGGCAAGCATGAGCACCATAGCCGGCAATTGCTTTTTCACAACGGCCCATACAATGGCAATGACAAAAATAACCTTGACGGTGGCCTTGGCCAGTTCCATGAAGGCTCGGGCATTGAACAGGCGCTTCACCCCGTTGAGGGGATTGATGTTGGACAACTTGGGGGTGATGGCCTGGGGCGCGATCTTGAAACCGATCTGAAGATAATTGGCCAGCACAATGGCCAGGATAATGAAAAACAACATGGGCGCGGCCATGATCATCAATTTGATGAGCGCATAACGCATGAGCTCACCCAGCATGGCCATTGACAAAGGGGCGGCTGTAAACTGGCTAAAGGTAAAGCTGATCATCTGCCTGGCCTGGGTCAGCACATGGCCTGCAAATAAACAGACCACGGTCAAGCCCACCAGCATATTTACGGCCGCGCTGATTTCAATGCTCCTGGCCACCTCCCCCTTATCGCGCGCCTCACGCCGCTTCTTGGGAGTGGCGTCTTCGGTTTTGTTGGTATCTGCCATAGCTTTCCGCCTTTATAATTGGGTGTGCCTAATCCGGCCGGGCCGGAGAATATAAAAGATTCACCACCAAGGCACAAAAGAGCATAAAGAGAAACCAACCCGTATTTTTTGCATTTCATGGTGCCTTGGTGATGAATTTTTTCACGGTTTTACCCGTCTAATGCCGCAACCTCCGGAAAAGGCACGATATTTTGAGCCCTTGCAACTAAAATTTACGTCTTTGTCCGCCCAATATCCGTGGATCGTGGCCGCACAGAATGCCTAAGATCCTCCCATGGACTGCACCAGGGCCAGCAATTCCCGGCTCCATTGCCTGAAGATGGCGTTCTCCGCCAGTGTCAGGCCGCTGATCATTACGATCATCATCAGGATGCCGGCCAGAATCTGCACCGGCAGGCCGATCACAAACACATTGAGCTGGGGCATGGTCCGGGCAATCATGCCCAGCATCAAATTGGTGATCAGCAAAACGCCCATAACCGGAAGCGCCAAATGCAGGGCCACCTCAAAGATGTTGCCAAAAAAATGCACCCAGGCCCGCATGGGCCCCAAGCCATCGGGCAGGCCGTAGACGGGCACCACCTCAAAACTTTTCACCAGCGCCTGGATCAACCAATGCTGACCGTCCAGTGATACAAAAATGAGCACCGTCAGAATATAAAAATAATTACTGATCACGGTACTCTCTTCCTGCGTATAGGCCATGAAGGTGGAGGCTGCCGTGAACATCATTTGAAAGCCCATGAATTCGCCTGCAGCCTGGCAGCCGGCAATCACCACGGTAATGGTGAATCCCATGATCAGGCCGATGACCATCTCCTTGAGAATCAGGATCACCATCCAGCCTGCAGGCACATTCAGCAGCGGGGCGTGCAGTCTCAAAGCGCTCACACAAAACAAGGTCAGTACCAGCGTGACCAGCACCTTGATGATCATAGGCATGGTACGGCCGCCGATGACAGGCGCCAGGGCCACCAGGCCGCCCACGCGGCCCATGCTCAGCACGAACAGTTGCCACCATCCTAACAAAGCTTCCACGCCCACCTCTTACCTGTGCCCTTAATGCACATACTTGGGAATGTTGGCGATGATTTGATAGGCAAAGCTGGTCAATAATTTCATGCACCACGGCCCGAACACCAGCAAGGCTATAAAAACCGCGAAAATTTTCGGGATAATGGCCAGCGTCATTTCCTGAATGGAGGTCACGGCCTGGAAAACACTGACCACCAGGCCCACCACCAACCCGAAAATTAATGAAGGGGCGGCCACCAGGGCGATCAGGATCAGGGCGTCCTTGGCCAGTTTCATCACCAGTAATTCATTCATGGATCTTGCCTCCTTGAACTGCGCTAATGAAAACTCCGAAGCAATGCGGTCACCAGCAAATTCCAGCCATCCACCAGCACAAACAGCAGTATCTTAAAAGGCAGGGAAATCATGATGGGCGGCAGCATCATCATCCCCATGCTGAGCAGGATGCTGGCCACCACCATGTCCACCACCAAAAAAGGCAGGTAAAGCAAAAAACCGATTTGAAAGGCAATGCGTAATTCGCTGAGAATAAAACCGGGAATCAGTACCAAAAAGGAAACATCCCGGGGCGTGGCCGGCGGCGCTTGTTTGGCCAGTTTGAGAAACAGCGTCAGGTCCTTGGTGCGGGTGTGCCTCGCCATGAACTGGCGTACCGGTTCCAGTCCTCTTTGGCTGACTTCGGTCCAGGAGATCTGTCCGGCCTGGTAAGGCGCCAGGGCCTGGGTCTGGATTTGCTGCCATACGGGCAACATGTTGAAAGCCGTCAAGAAAAGCGCGATGGCGATCAGGATCTGGTTGGGCGGTACATTGTGAATACCCAGGGCCTGACGCAAAAAAGACAGCACCACCAAAATGCGGGTAAAGGAAGTGCACATCACCAAAATGGCCGGCGCCAGGGAGATGACCGTAAAAAGCAACAGCAGCTTGACCAGCGTGGACAAGTCCTTGCCATGGCCCGGTTGGTTCAGGCTAACCTGCAGGCCCGAACCGGACGATCCCAGGTTGAAGTTGAACGTGCTGTTGGCGGCGGAAGCCATCAGGGGCAACAGCAACAGCCCGGCCAGGATCAGAGCCACCCACCAGCGCCGCCGCATCAGCGTTTACCCCGTTTCCCGCCCAAGGCCTGCATCCACAACGCCTGAAAAGTTTTGCCCTGGCCCCAAGGCGGCTTGGACGGTCCTGCCGCGGGTTGTGCGGCCACGGCCTTTAACCCCGGCAGCGGCGTGGCCAACTGGATTTGCCTGCCCTTCATAATATAGCAGTAAACCGTTTGTCCCTGCTGCACCACCATCAGGGTCTGCTCTCCGTTGAACTGGCTGTAAAAAACCAGATGGTCTTCAGCGTCATTGGCCTGGGGCTTTTGAGGCTGGGCCAGATTCCGGAACCAGCCGGCCTTGCGGGCCAGCCAAGCCAGCAGCAATACGACGGCCAGCACCACCAGCAGGGAGAGCAGATACCGTCCCAGGCTCAGGTCCTGCAGGCCGCCGTAAGCATGGGCATTGACCGTGGCGCTCCAAAAATCAGCGGCCGATTCGTTCATCACCCCTGCCCCCGTTCATGGATAATGCGCGTCAGGCGAACGCCGAACTTTTCTCCGATCACCACCACTTCACCCAGGGCATAGGGATTGCCGTTGATCAGAATGCGCACTTCTTCGCCCACGGTTTGATTGAGCTCCACCACCGAACCCACGTCCAGACTCAGGATTTTATTGATGGACAGGATGGTGTTGCCCAATTCCACCCCCACTTCCAAATCCACGTCGCGCAGATAGTCGATTTTTTCCAGGGCCTGGCCGTCACTCAGGCCGGCCTGCACGGCCGGAAATTTAACCCGTTGCACGTAATCATCCTCAGGCACCACTTTGGCGGAAAGCTGGTCAAAACTTTGCCGGCCGTGGTCGCGGGTCCGGGGCTCCTGAGCGGTCTTGCCTTTGACCGTTTCCTGTAAAAACTCTGCCTCATCCAGTGCGTCCGCAGTACCTTGAGATTTTCCGTCACCTTCAGCGGCGCCGGCCTGAACCGCTCCTGGTTTAAATATTTGCCATGCTGGTTTTTCCGCCATTATCGGCCCTCCTGCTGTTGGACTTGCCCGGCATCGGCCTGTTGCGTTCCGGCCTGGGTTGTGCCTGTTTGTTCCGTTGCCGTGGACGGGGAAGTGTTGACTTTGGCTGCAATTTTGACGGCACTCTGCCGTCCGGCTGTCCCCAAGTACCCCAGGTACTTCACCTGGTTTTCCACCAGAATTTTAAAGGGATCATGAATGGAATGATTGAGCTGGATGCAATCCCCCACTTGCAGGCCCGTAAAATCGGAGACTTTTATTGGTGTGGGATCCATTTTGATGGTCAGCAGCAAAGGCGCTTTGGCCAGGCTGCTGGGCATGCCCGAGGCTGAAGTGCGCCAGCTGTTGTCCTGCGCACTGTCGTTTTTTTCTTCCTGGTCATCGATCCATGGTCTGACCTGGCTGTAAGGATAAATCATGGTAATCTTGCCCTGATGATAAGGCGCCTGCACATTGATTCTGCTCAGCAACAAGATCTCATAGGGCATATCCTCGGCAAAGGGTTCCACGCCTTCCATAATTTTGACGCATTCTCCCTGGGGAGCTTGGCCGTTCTCAAAACCGCTTTGCAGGCTGAGCCACAATTCCTGGCCAAAACGCAGAAGCATGCGCCTTTCAAAATCCGAAAGCATCTTGTCCGTGAACAAGTGCTCCCCTTTGCTGCCCAGGAGGCGTTCAATCACAAAAAAAGCAATGGTCCGCGGCCACAGGGTGTAAACCTGCCCCTGTCCGGCACCAAGGCTGAAGGTGGCACAAATGACTTCGCCATAATCAGCAGGCTGAAAAGCATTGGCCATGACTTGTTCCAACCCCAAAAAGGAGGTCTCCACGGTGCAATGCAAAAAAGTCTCCATCCTTTTGGCCAGCGTGGCGGACAGGCGGGAATGGATGGTGCCCAGCCGGATGCGCTGGATCTGCTTCAATTTGCGTACGGTCTTAAAATCATAGCGACGCACCCGGACGGGCACGGATGACAATGAGGCCGGTGATTTTTTTAAGGATGCCATATGTGCTCCTAGGAGCCTGAGTAATTAGGTGCTCAGGCTCCAGAACATTTGAGAATCGATAGCAGAAAGTAGATAAACAGCTCAAATGTGACCGATTTTCGATTCTCGACTCTCTTTTTTTTGACTAAATGCCAAAACTCCTAGAGCCTTCTTTCAGGCTTTGGTTTATTGCAGTGTAAAAGACGTGAAATAAACCTCCAGGTCGTCGCGGCCAAACTCGGCACGCAGCCGACTGCGGATGGTTTCCTTCAGTTTGTTTTTGCCGGCCGGCGTCACCAGATCATTCATGGTGTAGTCGGAAATCACGGAGATGATGGAATCGCGCACAATGGGTTCCTGGTCTTTAATGAGCTTAAAAAAACCGGGATCAGGTGTCCCGCCCTCGCCGCCTTTTTTCTTTTTGGCCTCCATATCTTCCTTGCTCATGCGCATGCCCAAACTGACGGTGGCGCGCAAATAATGGCTGCCTTCCGCATCGCCCAGGTTGACCAAAAACTCCATGGGCTTGTAAAAAGCCATGGGTAATTTCTGGCTTTCTTCCTGGTTTTCCCCTGTCTGATCGCCGCTGACCTTGGCAGCAAGTTTGCTCAGCTTGGCATTAATACCTTTCACGGCCATGGAGGAGGATAAAAAGGGCGCCACCATGGCAATCACCAATACCACCATGATCAGCAACTTCATTTGCTTTAGAGCATTGTCTTGAGTTTCCTGTGCTTCTTTGTCGTTGGCCATGGAATGTCTCCTTGTCATAATGAGTCGCTGCAATTAAAAGCAAGGTTTGTGCCAATATTTTTTCATGACTGATCAAGGAGATCGAAAAAAAGAGAAGTTGATTCTATTGGAAATTAAAGGCTTTTATGGAATGGCCTTGAATGCATGCCATAGGCATGGAATGGATTCCAGAGATCGTCCCTGACATGAGTAATCTGTTCCATAGGTCAGTCCTCCAGACTATGGAATCCA
>CAYVTN010000010.1:0-18956 GCA_964454395.1 uncultured bacterium
GAGCAACAAAAAAAACCAGGCCGCCGTCTGAGCTTGGGAGATTACAAATGGGCCATGGAGCAGGTCATTGAAAGGGAAGCGGCGCATGAAGGGCCGTCTATTTTGGAAGCCCAGGAAAATGCCCACCTGGATGAGGACAGTTATTTCCAAACTGCCGGTAGTGACATTAAAAGCCTGGAGCGCCGTGGGGAACAACAGACTGACAAGGCGGTGGTCAACTTGGAAGGTTGGGCTTTGCTTAAACAAAGCGCCATTAATTTTTTCTACCGTCATGATGAGCAGGAACCAAAGAGACGGGTGTTGCGGCTGCCCTGGCTCATTTTGGTCGTCATCCTCCTTGGGCCCGTGGCCATGATCAAAGAAGCGGCTCTGACAACAGTCCATGCTGTGATAATCCTGCTGCATAAACTATTGAGACAACATCCTCAAGAACAAAAAACAACCGAAGTTTCGGTGGAAACATGGGAAGATAAGGTGGCGTTATTAAAACAAAATGATCTTCCCTTGGATCCTTTCTTTGGTTTTTTCAGCTTGGCCAGATTAACTATAGCGTTACCAAAAATCAAACAAAAATTAAAGGAAGGAAACCGCCCCGGTGTCGACCTCTACGTACAAGTTCTCGGGAAAAGCCAGCACCCCAAGGGTCCCAAAAAAGGCCATCATTCCCAAACGTTTGCCGCCCCCCTCTCGCCGGCTCTCGATGATCAAGAATTAGGGTATCTGACAGAGCAAGCCACTAGCGGTGCCATGCCCGTCAAAGAGGATTTGGGATTCTGGGGCAAGGTTCTGGAAAAGATTTTAATGGTCATTATATTTGAAGAAAATAATGATGGGATCGATCAGCGACAGCTGCGCTGGCCCTGGTCCAAGTTGGCCCCTATGGCAAGAGGGGCCTTCGCTTACAGCCGGTTTTTGCTGGCCTCCTGGCTAACCGCACCGGGCCGGACAAAGGAAGTGACGGTGGACGAAACCCAGCCTGCGATCAGGCGTCTGCTGCTGGAAGCCGGCTTGCCTGATGTGATGACCACCAGCTTTTTAGCCAACCGTGCCGGTTTTGAAATCAAACCAGTCCACTTGGCAAGTATAGAGGTGGAAGGCCGCTTTCCCTGGCTGAAGCCAGACTGCTGGCGGGGATATTATAAAGAGGACGGCATTAAGCATGAACCCACCATTTATGTGCCCGCCGCGCTGCTTGCCAATTTGGAAGTTTCGGACCGTGCGACGCTGCGCGGCCCGGCGCGGTGGCAGGCGGCGCTGCGCCACGCCGCTTTGCTCTGGTATTTGAAAATGGTGTTGCGCCAACACCAGCATCATTATTATGAAGAAAAAGGCGAAGCCCTGGTGGCCATGGTCAGCGCCGCAGCCGCAACACAGGCAGAGCGTGGTCAGCGAGAAGGGCGGAATCCGTCCGAAGTTGTTCACAGCCAATACCGGCAATGGTTTAGGCAACAAGCCCAGGGGCCGGGCATTGCCAAAAGTGAAGCTGAGGAAAGCCCCTTGGCAAGCGACATTTATAGCCGGCCCCAGGAGCACGCGGTCCTGAGTGTTTATGATCTGCTGAGCCTGTTCAGCAGGGAATTGCAAGCTCTGGAACCCTCGCTAAGGCACGGGCCCGATCACGCCCTTGATATTTGTGGCAGACTGGTGCAGGACCAAGCCGGGCAAGGCGCCGCCAGGCAGGGCAGCAGTCTGATGGAGCATTTAAAAGAAGCCGGGTATCTCGGGAGCGATACCCTGAGCCTGGTCCAGCTTGTGCTGAAAGACAGCAATGGACTCGGCGGGGATATCCAAAACATGGTGGAGCAGGATTGCCTGGCCTTTTTGGATCAACCGCCGCAGGTGCTGCCTGCTGAAGATCGCCTGGAGGCGGTACAAGAACAGGACTTGCCCAAGCAAGTCTCGGTGGTGGCATTACCCGAGGCTGCCCAATGGATGTCACGGCTGATGGATGGTGTGCTGGGCAGCATCATCCCCGATGGAAGCGTCTCTTCAGAGGTGCAGAGTCAGCGGAGCCGTCTATTCAAGCTGCGAATGATGTTGCACGCCATGGCTGTTGCCAAACCGGGCAGCCTGCTTCCCCTGGCGCCTGAATTGGGCCATGAACTTTGGCTGCAAGCGCGGCAGGAAGCGCAAGATGAGCAGCCCCGGATTTTAGATTTGGGCCTGGACTTAGGTAATCTCCGATATACACTCTCAAGCGGCCGGGTTAATTTGGTCAACATGGGAGGGCTGGAAGTAGCCGGCCGCCAGGTGATGGAAATAGGCAGCTTGAATCCATTGGCCAATGCGCAGGATGCCCTGAAGCAATGGCAGCAAGCTACACTTGTGGCCACATCCTATCAATGCGCCGGCCAGGAAAGGACGGACAACCGCCGGGCGCCGGCCTGGATGCAGCTTTTGGAACACATGCTGCTGACCGTTGTCTTCCTTTTGCCCCAAGCATGGCGATGGCCCTATCTGCGGTTCTGGCTTGCATATGATCCGGTCATGCTGGCGCAATTCAAGTTCAGCCAATCATCCTCCACGCTGGGTGGTTTGATGATGAACCCGGCGACGTCTATAGGCAGGGATTATCAAGCTTGGGGCCACAATCCCACTCTAAACAATCAGGTCTTATTTTTCCGAGCCATGACCAGGGTCATCACCAATTTGACAAGCTCGGAGGACAAGAAGGCGTCTTTGCAAACATTGACTGAGATCAGCACCTGGCCGGGTATGAGGGGTGTTGCCATTGCAAGGTGGCTGGATGCTGCAGGAACAAAAGCGGACCGGGTAATGGCGCCTGAGAAACTACTGGCGCCCGGCCAGGGCGGCGCCCTGGGCGCATTGCTGGATGTTATCGAGTCCCTGCCTACTGAGGTGGACCACAAGATAGGTGAGCGCTATCGCCGCAGGCTATTCCGCAACGCGGTTCAAGCTGCTTAAAAGTCATAAAGTCGCTAAAAAAAGCATTTTTATCTTGACAAAAGGCCGTTAAATACATAAATTATTCACTCTGTTCTTGGCCCTTCAGGGAAGCACCTGTCCTTTTCAAGTCACAGGTCCCTTTCCCGGGTATTTTAGGTAGATGAATGATGCAGGAGGAATAGCATATGTCCACGCCTTTTCCCAAAGGTGGTAATGTAGATCGCAAATGGTTCCTGGTTGACTTGGACGGTGTTGTCCTAGGTCGTGCGGCCAGTAAAATAGCCAGTATCCTTAAAGGAAAACACAAACCCATCTACACCCCCCATGCGGATACAGGGGATTTTGTGGTGGTGGTCAATGCGGAAAAAGTGCGGTTAACCGGTAAAAAAATGGATCAAAAAATTGATTTTACCCATTCCGGCTGGCCGGGCGGCGCCAAATACACGCCTTATAAAGAGTTGATGGCCAAACATCCGGAACGGTTATTCCAATTGGCAGTGAAAGGCATGCTGCCCAAGAACTCTCTGGGCAGAACAATGATTAAAAAACTTAAAATCTATAAGGGCGCCGAGCATCAGCAGCAAGCTCAGCATCCGGAAAAATTGGAGATTTAAGCATGGAAAACAGTGCGCAAGCAACCCCGTTGGAATTTATTGGAGCAGGCCGGCGTAAAACCTCGGTGGCCCGTGTGCGTTTGAGGCCGGGTGATGGTCAAATGGTAATCAATCGCATGCCCGTGGAAAAATACTTCCACAACCGGACCCACCAACAAATTATCCGCAAACCCTTGGAAGCCACGGCGACGGCCAATAAATTCGATGTGTGGATCAATGTTAAAGGCGGGGGGGTTACCGGTCAGAGCGGGGCTATCATTCACGGGCTGGCACGGGCACTGGTGCAGGCTGACGTGGATTTAAAATCCACGCTTTCCAAAGCAGGTTATCTTACCCGTGATTCCCGTATGGTGGAACGTAAAAAATACGGGCAACCGGGTGCCAGAAAAAGATTCCAATTCTCCAAACGTTAATATAAACGTTTATTCACAAGCGCTGCCCACACCTATGGGCAGCGTTTTTTTTTGGACTTTTCCCAGTGCTTTCCTGATAGTTCTCTATTCTGTTTATACATTCCCGCTAAAATATATTTTCTCCCAGCCATTATTTCTTGTCTTTAGGGTTGTGCTTTGTCTTATGTAAGGGCACGGCATGCCGTGCCCTTACGACTGCCAAACTCCCAAAATTATTCACTTTAAAAAAGTAGCCCTTGTTTGCCGGGTACTTCAAGCTGGCCAATCTGGAAAACAGACTTGTTTCATTCCTGTGGGTAGGGGCTTAAAATTTTGATCCCCTACAGTTTAAAATAACCTAAATGGATATAAAAAAAGTGGGACAGCTTTTTTTATTTATTGACAAAGTGGAGCGTGGGGGGTAAATTATCCCAATAAGTGGGGAAAAGTGGTGGAAAGTGGGGATAACTCTTGTTCCTGGGAACCTATGCTCATAATCTGGACGATAAAGGCCGGCTCTCCATACCGTCGCGCTTTCGCGAGGTCATGGCGGAAAAACAGGTCGCTGAAAGGCTGATCATCACCCAGGGCCTGGATGCCTGTCTTTTTGGTTATACCCTGGATGAATGGAAAGCTTTTGAAACCAAGATCATCAATCGTCCTCTCAACCACGGTGATGACCGGTATTTTGTGCGCCGCATGTTTGCCGGCGCCGTGGATTGCAGTCTGGACAAACAAGGCCGAATCATGCTGCCAGCCAATCTAAGAACTTATGCCGGCCTTGCCAAAGAAGCCGTGGTGGTGGGGGTTTCCAATCGTATTGAGATATGGTCACCAGAACGGTGGGAAGGCTATCTTTCTTCGGGAAAATCTTTGGAAGACATTGCTGAACAATTGCAGGATCTATAATCGGGGCGCCGGCCCCAACCAGGAAAGGAGGTGTGAATCAGGTGGCCATGAAATTCAAACAAAACGGTGATGTGACGGTCATCAATATTTTAGGTGACGTTGATATGGAAGAAGTTGTTCAGCTACGCAATGCGATTTCCACCATGGTCCATGAACAGCATTATCATTTGGTACTTGATCTTTCCCGGGTTCAGCACATCAATTCCACAGGTTTGGGCATTATGGCAGATAGTTTGAAAAAATTGCGCGCCGTCAACGGGGACCTGCGTCTCGCCCATCTTAATCCCTATATACAACAAGTATTCAACTTAACCGACATGACACGACATTTTCGCATCTATCCCCGGCGCCAGGATGCCATCCAAAGTTACCACGCGCTGAATTGCGCAGCGGCCTGAGGTTGATGCGACACCTACCGGTCTTATTAAAAGAAAGCATCCGTTTGCTGGAACCGGAAAACCAGGGGTGGTGGATTGACGCCACTGTGGGCGGCGGGGGCCATACCGCGGCTTTACTTGAGGCTACTGCGCCGAATGGCAAGGTCTTGGGAATTGACCGCGATGAGGCCGTATTGACTCAAACTGCGAAACGCTTGGCCTCGTATGGCCCGCGCCTGACCCTGGAACACGGTAATTACAGGGACATGGAAACAATAGCCCGTGATTTGGACATCGTGTCGGTCAGGGGTGTTTTAATGGATTTGGGCGTCTCGTCTTTTCAACTGGATGAGCAGGAGCGGGGGTTTTCCTTTCAACATAACGGACCGCTGGACATGCGCATGGATAAAACCCAGCCTGTGACTGCGGAAAGCATCATCAACCATGCTGATGAAAAAACCCTGGCTGATATATTTTACACATACGGGGAAGAGCGGCGATCGCGGCAGCTGGCCCGTTTGATCGTGCGCCACCGGCCGGTCCAAGATACGGCGCAGTTGGCAGCCTTGGCCAAACGGGCGGTTGGTCCGTCCGGGAAAATTCATCCTGCCACCAGGGCGTTTCAGGCCTTGCGCATAGCGGTGAATGATGAATTGGGCTGCCTGGAAAAAGGATTGGTCGCAGCGGAAAACTTAATCGCGCCCCAGGGGCATTTGGTGGTGATTTCCTTTCACTCCCTGGAGGACAGGATCGTGAAACAATGGATGCGCCGGCCGGCTTGGGAAAGGACCGTTAAAAAAGTGGTGCTGCCGGAGGAAGAGGAATTGCTGCACAATCCACGGGCACGCAGCGCCAAATGCCGGGCCGCCAAACGGGTTGAGTCTGCGGAGCGCGAGATGATGCCAAAAGGGATGAATTATGGCAGGTAACACTTTGACCGGTAAGTTGGACAAAGACTTTGTCACCATTTATTTTATGGACGGAGAAAAAGCGGACCGGAAAATCGCCGTGCGCCGCCTCTCTTTAATTGTAAGCATCGTGGCGGTACTTTTTATGGTGATTTCATTGAGGGTTTGGCAGGAGATGCAGGTGGTGAAATTGGGGTACCAACTCAACCAACTCAAGGCCCAGGTCAATCAGGCCCTCGATAAACAACGCATATTGCTTAGCCGTCGGAATAGTCTTGCCAGTTTGGAGAGAATCGAATATATTGCGCGCCAAGAAATGGGCTTGGTAACCCCGGTAGGGGACCAGATCATTTTTTTGAAAGATCCGGCCGCCCCGGAACAGCAGCACCAGCCATGGAGTTTATGGCAATGGCTGAGCCGGTTGTTGCCGGACAGCAGCATGAGCCGGCGATGACCGGATAGGCAGGGATTGTCCGCCACCCGGGCCTTGAAGCGAAGCGCAGAGGGCCGGCCGGCACCAAAACAGATCATGCAACCGCCATGATAAACTCAACATGGGTTTGATCGGCGAAGGAGGCTGATGGGTGAAAGGCGCCAAGCGGGAACCGCGAGCAAACATCATTGACCGACGCATGCCGCTGCTGCTGGCAGGCATGGTCCTGCTATTTGTGACGCTGACCCTGCGGCTCTTTTACATTCAAATTATTCAGCATCAACATTTGACCACTCTGGCGTTGAAACAGCAGGAAAGAACCATTCAAATCCAGCCGGCCCGCGGCAATATTTATGACCGCAACGGCCAGCCGTTGGCCCTTAACCGCCAGGTCACCAGTTTTTTTGCCGTGCCTTCGGCCGTAACCCAGCCGGCCCAAACAGCCCGGGTGTTATCTTCCCTGTTGGGCATGTCCTCCCGGCGTTTGCTGAGGCGATTTAAAAGCAGAAAGGCTTTTGTTTGGATTAAACGCAAGGTTTCCGATGATGTGGCCGCGCGGGTAAAAAAACTAAAATTGGCCGGCATTAAGAGCTTGAAGGAAACCAAACGGGTTTATCCGGAAGGTTCCCTGGCCAGCCATGTGTTGGGATTTGTGGGATTGGACAATCAGGGACTGGCGGGCATTGAATTGGCGTACGACCGCATGATTCGCGGAGGAGAAGGCTGGATCCGGATCAACCGTGATGCCAAAGGCCGCCAGGTGCCGGCCTCGGCCCGTGTCTATAAAGCGCCTGAACCGGGTAAAGATATTTATTTAACCATCGACAAGGTGGTGCAACATATTGCCGAAGAGGCGCTGGACCAGGGCATGGAAAAGTGCCAGGCCAAACATGGCTCGGTGGTGGTCGTGAAGCCGTCCACCGGGGAAATTCTGGCCATGGCCAATAAGCCCGATTTTGATCCCAACCATTTCAACCAATATTCCCTGGCAGCACGCCGCAACCGGGCCATTACCGATGTATATGAGCCTGGTTCTACCTTCAAAATTATTACCGCCGCAGCAGCCCTGGAAGAAGGGGTTCTGAGTGAAAATGCCATTATTGATTGCGGCGAAGGCAAAGGGGTTTTTCACGGCACGGTCATCCGTGACCATGAACCGCACGGAAAACTGACCTTTCGTGATGTGATCGTGTATTCCAGCAATGTGGGTGCCGTGAAGATCGGCATGCGTCTGGGTGGAGATAAGTTGTATAACTATGTCCGCCATTTTGGATTTGGAAAACCTACGGGCATTGAAATGCCCGGTGAAGCGGAGGGCTTGTTGCAGCCGCCGCGGGCCTGGAAAACCTGGAAAGCGATTACCACCCCCTTTGGTCAGGGGGTGGCGGTCACCACCTTGCAGATGGCTATGGCCGTGGCTGCCGTGGCCAACAATGGCCGGTTGATGCGGCCCAGGTTGGTGGAGGAAATCCGTGGTAGTGACGGCCATGTGGTATTGAACGTCAAACCGGAAAGCAGGCGCCAGGTGATTTCCGCAGCTACGGCCGGGAAATTGCGGTCTTTTTTATGTGATGTGGTAATACGGGGCACGGGAAAAGATGCGGCCATACCGCATTACCAAGTGGCCGGTAAAACCGGAACGGCCCAGAAACCTAAAAAGCATGGCTACGGTTACGATCCTGTGCACCATGTAGGTTCTTTTATTGGTTTTTTTCCCGCCGGTCAGCCTCAGGTGTTGGTGTCGGTGGTGATCGATTCACCTAAAACCGTACAGTGGGGCGGCTTGGTGGCAGGGCCCATTTTCAGGCATATAGGCGAACAGGTGGTGGCTTATTTGGGCATTCCCCCGGGGCCGGAAAAAGTGGTGACCTTGGCCTCCAACCGGGACGCCTTGTCCGGAGAGGATGTGTCCGGATTGAAAGCCGTGCCGGATTGCCGCTTTCAGTCTCTCGGTGTTTCAAAAAAACTATTGTCCGGCAAAGGCTTTAAGACAACTACATTGGGTAAAGGCCGGCAGGTCATCAGACAAAGACCTGCGGCAGGGGCGCTGATTAATCCTTGTTCGCCGGTGATCCTCTATTTGGGCAAGGATCAGCAGGATATCGGCAAGGCGGAGACTTTTAAGCAACTGGTAATGCCCGATCTGGACGGCCAGAGCATGCGCAATGCCATCCAAATCATGGCGGCCTATGGACTCAAAGCGAAGGTACTGGGCAGCGGTATGGTGGAATCGCAAAAACCGCAGGCTTATGCCAAAGTCAGCCTGGATGAGCCATGTATTATTAATTGTCAAGATCCGGAAAAGGTGGAATAATGCAGATCCCTGTATCCTTGATAGCCGCCAGCATTGAAGGCGCCCTCCTGCAAGGCAAACGGCCTATGCTGATCAGGCGTTTAATTGCCGACTCCCGTCAAATTAAACCGGGTGATCTTTTTGTATGTCTCCGCGGCCGGCATCAGGATGGCCATCACTTTATTGATGACGCCATCCGGCACGGCGCCATGGCTATTTTGCTGGAGCGTCCCCTCACGCATGTCAAACTTGAGAACTTGGCGATTATTAAAGTTGGCGATGTCAACCAGGTGATTAAGAAACTGGCGCCGCGTTTTTACAATTATCCTTCCCGGCAGTTGCGTCTGGTCGGGGTGACCGGCACCAACGGCAAAACCAGCATTACCCATATGGTGCGTGCGGTGTGGGACCATCATCTCAAAGGCACGCGCAAGACCAGCCGGGTGGGGATCATCGGCACGATTCAGCATGAGATCGCAGGCATGACCGTGCCGGCGGCCAACACGACACCCATGGCCTGGGACATCCAGCGGCTGTTGGGCGAGATGGTGGAGCGCAAATGCCAACTGGCGGTCATGGAAGTGTCCTCCCATGCCTTGATGGAAAACCGGGTGCAGGATTGCGAATTTGACATTGCCGTGTTTACCAATTTGACCAGGGAGCATTTGGATTATCACGGTACCATGGACCATTATGCCGCAGCCAAACGCCGCCTGTTCACCCAATTGGTGGAGCCGGGGCAGACCAAAAAAAATAAGCTGGCGGTGGTGAATGGTGACGATCCCTACGGCCAGCGCATGGCCAAAGCGGCCAAAGGAGCACGCATCATCACCTATGGTTTGGAGCCGGGATGGGACGTCACGGCCAGCAATGCAGTGGTCAACATGAAAGGCACCAGCTTCCGGCTGAAAGCCAACCGAGAGACCATAGGGGTCCGCCTAAAGCTGATCGGCCGCCATAACATTTACAATGCCCTGGCCGCCGCGGCCGTGGGCTTGGGCTTGGGGATTAAATTGCCGGTCATTAAAAAAGGCTTGGAAAGTATTAAATCCATTCCAGGGCGCATGGAGGCCATCACCTCCAGCCGGCGTTTTTTAGTACTCGTTGATTTTGCCCACACGCCGGATGCTTTAAAACAGGTTCTGACCACCTGCCGAGAGTTGACCGTCAAAAAATTGATCGTGGTTTTCGGTTGCGGCGGCGACCGTGATACCAGTAAACGGGGCCCTATGGGCGCCATTGCCGCCGGCCTGGCCGACCGGATATACATTACCAATGATAATCCACGCCAGGAAGATCCGGAGAACATCATCAAACAGATTCTCAATGGCATTCCCAAGGATCGTTATGCCCGGTTGGAAGCGGATCAGGCACTGATCGTAGAGCAGGACCGGCCCAAAGCCATTGCCCTGGCGGTGAAGAGCGCCCGGCCCGGGGATGTGGTGCTTATCGCAGGCAAAGGGCACGAACCTTATCAATTGTTGAAGGATAAGGTTGTTGAAATGGACGATCGCAAGCTTGCAGGGAAAGCCATGGCTTCCAGGAGGCGCGTCTCATGAAACCTCTACGGTTGGATGCCCTGGCCGCCATGATGGGTGGCCGCCTGGTAAGGGTGCCCGGTCAAGCCATGGCCGGGAAAGTGATTATTGATTCCAGAATGGCCGAGTCCGGAAGCTTATTTGTGGCCCTGCCGGGCAGACGCGCTTCAGGCCGGGACTTTGCCGGCCAAGCCGTGGCTCAGGGCGCGGTGGCGGCCGTGGTGGAAGAGGATATCCCTGATGTTCCCTGTATTGTGGTGAACAATTCCAGAAAAGCCCTGGGCCAGCTGGCCTGCCATTATCGCGGCTCACTGGGTCGCCTGGTGGTGACTGCTGTCACCGGCAGCAGCGGCAAGACCACGGTTAAGGAAATGACGGCCTGGATATTAAAGGCGCGCGCAGCGGTATTCATGAGCCAGGGTAATTACAACAATGATTTAGGTCTGCCGCTGAGCGTGCTGCAACTCGGTCCTCATGACCGTCGGGCCGTGCTGGAACTGGGAATGAATGCGCCTGGTGAAATCGCCACCTTGGCCCATATCTGTCAGCCCCGTATTGGTGTGGTTACCAATATCGGCGAGGCCCATATCGGCGGCTTTAAAAATAAACGAGCCCTGGCCAAGGCCAAATTGGAGCTGCTGCGTGCACTGCCTGCCGGGGGCACGGCCGTGCTTAATGCCGACGATCCTTATCTGCGGCCCTGGCTTGAAAAATGGCGATCCATCAGTTTCGGCATGGCGCCCGGCGCCGATGTCACTATCGTTAAAGCCGGTGTGCATTGGAACGGCACCACGGTGGTTCTGGGCCACCGGAAAAAGCAGGCCGCCATCAAACTTAAGACCCTGGGCGTGCATCATGCCTGGAACGCGGCTGCGGCCGTGGCCGCGGCCATGGCCAATGGCGTTGCTTTTGCTGTTGCAGCCCGGGCATTGCACGGCTTCCGGCCGCAGGCCCCGATGCGTACCCAGTTGATCCCCTGCGGGCGTATTCGTCTGATCAATGATGCCTATAATTGCAATCCCCAGTCGGCGGCCGCGGCCGTGAATCTGCTGGCCGGACTTCCCGCCAAGGGAAAAAAAATGATTATTCTTGGAGATATGCTGGAGTTGGGCGATCAAAGTGCGGCCAGCCACACCTCCTTAGGGAGCTTAATTGCCGCCTCCGGGGTCGATGTTTTGTTGGGCATCGGCCAGGCGGTTAAAGAGGCCGTGAAGGCCGCTAAGAAAGCGGGTTTAAAAGAAAGTCATTATTTTAAATCCATGGCCCAAGCGGAAAGTTATTTAAAAGCGCTACAGCCCCAGGACTTGGCGGTCTTGCTCAAGGGATCGCGAGCCATGAAGATGGAAGAACTAGTGTCCGGATTTAAAATCTTGGGGCAACAATGGAGGTGAAGCCTGTTAAGTATTGAATGTTGAATGGGGGGAAATCGACAATGCGACCGATGCACAACAACCACAACGAACGACAACCCGTGTCATCCACGCTTTCGCTGTCTACGACATCTTGCAGCCTTACCCACGACGATGACGACTAGGACGTTGCTCTTGCGCTTCGCCCGACGCCAACTATGCCGATTCTGTTCAACATTCAATAGTTAACAGGCTGGGAGCCTTAATCAACACGAAGAGTCGATCCCGTCGACAACAAGGGGAGAAGCATGGGAATCGAAAATCACAAATTCACCTGCGGCCAAAGGACGTCCCTTCCTCTAATAGCCTTTCGGTCGGGTGGATAATTAAAGCGCTGGGGGCCTGAGCATTTAGATACTATGTCGGCAAGATCTACGCACGAAGCATAGATGATTTTATGAAGTTCATATAAAGATTTTTCTCGCGCAAAGTACGCAAAACACGCAAAGAAAAAACAAAGGCTAATATTGAAGTCTTAACCCCAAAAAGATTTTATCTTTCCTTTGCGCCTTTGCGAGCTTTGCGTGAGATAGATTTTTTATTCCGGCTTGGCCGGCTTAATATTGACCGTTTGTCTAAAGACGGTCAAGGGGGACAACGGACGTGCTTTATTATTTATTTTATCCTTTGGCGGATCAATGGACGTTGTTCAATGTGTTCCGCTACATTACCTTTCGTTCGGTTTACGCGGCTTTGACGGCATTTTTGCTTTGCCTGTTCCTTGGCCCGGGAATCATTGCCAGGTTGAGGCGTTATAAAATCGGGCAGACCATCCGCAGTGACGGTCCGGACGGGCATCATAAAAAAGCCGGCACGCCCACTATGGGCGGCCTGATTATCCTGAGCGCTATTTTGATCAGCGTTGGGCTTTGGGCCCGCTGGGACCAACCGGCGCTTTGGATCGCCTGTGCGGCCTTGCTCTGGTTCGGATTGGTGGGCTTTTGGGATGATTACCTCAAACTGGTGCGCAAACGTTCGGAAGGCCTGATTGCCAGAAGGAAATTTCTGCTCCAGGTCATTGGCAGTGTTTTCATTATGTTCTGGATTTTACATGTGGGCAGCGGATGGAACCAATTAACGGCCGTCAATATTCCTTTTTTAAAGGGGCCGCTGCAACTGCCGCTGTGGCTGTACATCCCCCTGGGTATGCTGGTTATTGTGGGCGCCAGCAACGGCGTCAATTTGACGGATGGACTGGACGGCCTGGCCATCGGTTCTTTGGCCATGGTGGCCGCCACCTTCGTATTGGTTTGTTATGTGGTGACCAATGTCAACTTTGCCAATTACTTGAAAATTATTTTTATTCCCGGCGGGGGGGAGTTGACGGTTTTTTGCAGCGCCATGGTGGGTAGTGCTTTGGGATTTTTGTGGTTCAATTCCCATCCTGCCGAGATTTTTATGGGCGATACGGGGTCCTTGTCCCTCGGCGGGGTCTTGGGAACCATGGCCGTGTTGATCAAGCATGAAGTGCTCTTGTTCGTGGTGGGGGGCATATTTGCGGCAGAAGTGATTTCAGTGATTTTGCAGGTGGGCAGTTTTAAATTAACAGGCAAACGCATCTTTTTAATGGCTCCTTTGCATCATCATTTTGAACTTAAGGGCTGGTCCGAGCAAAAAGTGGTGATTCGCTTCTGGATCGTGGCCATTATGCTGGCGGTGATCAGCTTGAGCACCCTGAAGTTGCGATAGAGTCAGTATTCGCGAGACAACCACATTTAACGTAGGGACGGATTTGAAACCCGTCCCTGCAAAAGCACACTTTATATCACGGCGGGAACCATATTTTTTATCCCGGCTCAGCCGGCTTGGAAAGGCAGACATGGACGAACGGATCGAATTGAAAGATAAAAAACTGGTGGTGGTGGGCTTGGCCCGCAGCGGCATGGCGGCGTGCCGGCTGGCCATCAAGCATGGCGCCCAGGTGACGGGCATGGACCAAAAAACAGCCGAGCAGTTGGAAGATACGGTCCAAGCCTTGGACGTTCTGGGTGTCAAAGTCCAAAGCGGCAGCCTGTCCAAGGAAATTCTGGTCAGCGCTGATCTGGTGGTGGTCTCTCCGGGCGTGCCGCTCAACCTGCCGGCTTTGCTGGCGGCTAAGGAAGCGCAGGTGCCTCTGATCTCAGAGTTGGAGTTGGGTGCGCGCTTTTGCAAAGGGCAAATAGCAGCCATTACAGGCACCAACGGCAAGACGACAACAGTTCATTTATTGCATGAAATCGTCAAGGAAGCCAAAAAGCCTTGCGCGCTGGCAGGCAATGTGGGCGTGCCCTTTTGTGAAGTGGCTGAATCGTTGCCTCCCGACGGGATCGCCGTGCTGGAGGTCTCCAGTTTTCAGCTGGAAGCCATTGCATCTTTCCGCCCCCAGGTGGCGGCCATCCTCAACATCACGCCTGATCATCTGGACCGTTATGAAAACATGCAGGTTTATGTGGAAGCCAAGGCCAGAATCATGCGCAATCAGAAACCCAAAGACGTGTTGGTGCTCAATGGCGAGGACAAATACACACCGCTGCTTTCCAACCAGGCGCCGGGTCGGGTGCTGACCTTTTCATCCAAACGGCCGCCGGAAATCGAAGGATGCTGGGCGCAGGACGGCCGTATCTATTATCGCTATTTCGGCCTCGGGCAGGCAGTGATGATGTTGGCTGATGAACTGCTGATACTGGGACAACATAATCTGGAAAACGCCTTGGCTGCCAGCGCCATGGCTCTGGCATTAGGGATCGATCCCAAATATATCGTTCAGACTTTAAAGCGTTTTCGCAGCGTGCCCCATCGCTTGGAAGTGGTGGGTAAAATTGAAGGTGTAACCTACATCAATGATTCCAAGGCGACCAACGTGGATGCGGTCAGCAAGGCACTGGAAAGTTTCAACAAACCCATTATTCTTATCCTGGGCGGCCGCGACAAACAGGGTGACTTCAGCATGCTCACCCCCCTGATCAACCGTTATTGCCGGGCAGTGGTGCTCATGGGCGAAGCCGCGGCGGTCATTGAAGCCCAATTGCGTGTCTCTTGTCCGGTTAAGAAAGTCAAAACCCTTCAGGAGGCGGTGGTTGAAGCCCGCGGCTTGGCCCAGCTCCAGGATGTGGTGCTGCTGTCGCCGGGCTGTGCCAGTTTCGACCAGTTTAAAAATTATGAAGACCGGGGGGAAGAATTTGCCCGCCTGGTAAAATCCATGGAAGCAAACGGGTGACCCAAAGATGACATTGCCGGCAGCCTCGAGGGAAGGCAATATTGATATTGGTTTGCTGACGATCACGCTGATTTTGATGGCCATAGGCCTCATCATGGTCTATTCGTCCTCCACCATTCTGGCCATGAATGTGTACGGTGATTCCTATATTTTTATCAAGCGCCAGCTGCTATGGGCGCTGTTGGGATTTGGCGCTCTGATGGCGGCCGCCCGGACGCCTTTTGAGGTTTATCGCAAATATGCCCGGCCGGCGTTGGTCGTCACGGTGGCCTTGTTGCTGGCCCTGTTGGTGCTGTCCATCGGCAAAACCGCCGGCGGCGCCAGACGCTGGCTGGTGCTGGGCGCCTTTTCCTTTCAGCCCTCGGAACTTTTGAAAGTGGTGCTGGTATTATATATGGCCGATGTGCTGGTCAAACGGCAAAAGGTATTGGAATCTTTTGTGGAGGGCCTATTGCCTCAGTTGGTGGTCATGGCCGGGCTGGCCGGCCTGCTGTTAATGCAGCCGGACCTGGGCGCGGCCGTGATTTTGATGGTGGTGGGCTGCATCATGCTGTATATGGCAGGCGCCAAAGCACAGCATTTGCTGGCCCTGGCCCTTTCGGCCTTGCCGCTTTTCTTTTTTCTGGTGCTGCAGGTGGATTATCGCCGCCGCCGTTGGGATGCCTTTCTCCATCCCTGGCAGGAACCGTTGGGTAAGGGCTTTCAAATTGTGCAGTCCTATCTGGCGTTGGGCAGCGGCGGGTTGTGGGGACGGGGACTATGCGACAGCCAGCAGAAATTGTTTTATTTGCCTGCCCCGCATACGGATTTTATTTTCAGCATTCTGGGAGAGGAATTGGGCTTTGCCGGCACTTTTGTTTTATTGCTGCTTTTCGGACTGCTTTGCTGGCGGGGCCTGATGATTGCCAGGCGCTGCCCGGACTTGTTCGGCAAGCTGCTGGCCGTGGTCTTGTCCATACTCATCGGCGTGCAGGCCCTGATCAACATGGGTGTGGTGACGGGTTTGGTGCCCACCAAAGGCACCACCCTGCCCTTTATCAGCGCCGGCGGATCGTCTTTGTTTTTTTCACTGGTGGCCGTGGGCATGTTGCTTTCCGTATCCAGAATGCAGTCCAAGGCGGACGGCCAATGACGGCAGCTTACGGATTTTGCGGCGGTGGCACAGGGGGACATATCTTCCCGGCCCTGGCTGTGGTCAGGGCTTTGCAGAAACTACGGCCGGAAGCAAGTATTGCTTATTTTGGCAAGAGCACGGGCATGGAATCGCGCATCGTGCCCCAGCAGGATCTTTCTTTTTATGGACTGGAGGTGACGGGATTGTCACGTTCTCTGACCATGAATAATCTGAAAACGTTGTGGCAGGCCGGCCGGGCTTACGGCCAAGCCAGAAAAATACTGAAGCAATTGAAGGTCAACGCGGTGCTGGGCACAGGTGGATTTGTGTGCGGGCCGGTCATTGCAGCGGCAGCCAGCCTGCGCATCCCCAGCGTGATTCACGAGAGCAATGCCGTGCCCGGTCTGACCAATCGCCTCCTGGGAACTCTGGCTACCAAAGTGGCCGTGAGCCATACCATTACGGCCCGCTATTTTGACCAGAACAAAATCGTGCACACCGGCTTTCCTTTGCGTGAGGGCCTGCGCATGTCCAGGACGCCCGAGCTGTACGCTCAATTCGGGTTGAATGCCGATAAGACCACAGTATTTATTTTCCCCGGCAGTCTGGCAGCCCGTAAGATCAATAAAACGGTGATTGACCTGATCCCGCGGCTGAAAAACGAATTGCCTTGGGCTCAGTTTTTGTGGATGACCGGTAAGGCGGATTTTCCCCTGGTAAGCAAAGCCTGTGAAAGCCAAGGGCTGGCGGCCTCGGTATACGAGTTCATTGACGATGTGCCTGCAGCCCTGGCCATTACGGACCTGGTCATTGCCCGGGCCGGCGCGGGCACGGTGGCGGAAATTTCGGCCACCGGCAAGCCGGCCATTTTGGTGCCCTATCCCTATGCCACGGGAGATCACCAATCCAAGAATGCCATGATTCTGCAAAAAGCAGGCATGGCCAGGATGGTGAAAGACGGCCAGCTTCAGGCCAAAGTGCTTTTTTTAGAGCTCAAACGCATGCTGGACCATCTGGAAGCGCTTACCGAATGTGCCGCAGTCTGGAAACATCATTATCCCAAGGATGCAGCCGGGCAATTGGCGCAATTGATGGCGGATTTAGGGGAACGCAGGAAATAAGCGTGCAAGGGGCACGGCAGCGGAAAAACCATTTTTCCGCTGCAAATGCACTTTGCTGAAAATCTGTAACCGAAAGGGTTGAACTGAAAAGGGTTTTGTAGGGGCGTATTGTCCAAAGAGGCCCAATTTAAGGGTACAGTACGCCCCTACGAGGAGCTGGAAAAATCAAAATACCCTTTCCGCAACAAAAACGATTGATGGTTTTTGCGTAGATAATCCAGATATGCAGAATTTTATCCAGCTTCGCTGGGTTAGACTTCAAAGGTTATGAGGTTGATGATGAACCACAAGCAAAAAATTCATTTTGTGGGTATTGGCGGATCGGGGATGAGCGGCATTGCCGAAGTGCTGCTCAATCTGGGATACCGTGTTTCAGGCTCCGATTTGAAAGCCTCCGAAATTACGCAGCACCTGAAAAAAATGGGAGCCAAAATCATGATCGGCCACTGCAGAGAACAGTTACCGGAAAGCGCGGACATTGTGGTGGTTTCCAATGCCGTGCCCGATACCAACCCTGAAATTATCGAAGCCCGGGAACGGGGCATCCCCGTTATCCCTCGGGCCCTGATCCTAAATGACCTGATGCGCCTGAAACAGGGGGTGGCTATTGCCGGCACCCATGGAAAAACCACCACCACCTCCATGGTGGCCTGGATTCTGTCCAAGGGCGGCCTTGATCCCACCATGGTCATCGGCGGCATCCTGAATAACTTTGCCCAGGGCGCGCGCATGGGCAAAGGCGATTATTTTGTGGTGGAAGCCTGCGAAGCCTATTCCTCCTTTTTGCATTTAACGCCCAATATCGTGGCCGTAACCAATGTGGATGACGATCACCTCGAAAATTACGGATCGCGGGCAGCCTTGGATGAAGCTTTTGTTGATTTTATCAACCGCGTGCCTTTCTGGGGCGTGGCGGTTCTTAATCTCGACGATCCCGGCCTGAGGGCACTGCTGCCGCGCATTGTGGGAAGGGTGGTCACCTATGGGTTTAATCCTCAGGCGGAGATCAGAGCCCAGGATGTGGTGGTCACGGCCATGACCCAGCATTTCATGGTGGTCAGGAAAAAACGCCGTCTGGGCAGAATCAAACTTAATCTGCCCGGCCGTTATAATGTGCAAAATGCCCTGGCCGCCATTGGCCTGGGACTTGAACTGGGCGTGCCTTTTAACGTGATCCAGGAAGCGCTGTCGGAATTTACGGGCGTCAAGCGCCGCTTTGAACGCAAGGGAGAATTCCATGGCGCTTTGATTGTCGATGACTATGCCCACCATCCCACGGAGCTGGAAGCCACTCTGCAGGCGGCCCGTTCCCTGGAGCCGGGCCGGTTGCTTGCAGTCTTCCAGCCTCACCTCTTCAGCCGGACCCAGCGTCTGTACAAGGAATTTGCCCGGGCGTTGAGCCTGGCGGACATGGTCTTTTTGGCTGATGTTTATCCTGCCCGGGAGCGTCCCATTCCCGCGGTTTCGGCTCAATTGATTGCTGATCAGCTGGCCCTGGACGGTCATGCCGTGGAGGCAGGACCCATGCCTCTGGCCAACCTGGCCGAACCGCTCAAACGCCTGTTGCAGCCTGGCGATATGCTTTTGACCATAGGCGCTGGTGATGTGTGGAAACTGGGCGTGGAACTGCTGAAAGGCAAACGGAAAAAAACCAGGAAATAAGGAGATGGTACGATGGAACATTCAATCAAAAAACCATTGCAACACAACCTTGACCGCCAGGTGGTCAGTCAAGGCGCGCAGGT
>CAYVTN010000011.1:0-18772 GCA_964454395.1 uncultured bacterium
ACATTCACCCATACGCCGACCGGTACGCCGACTTTTAGCGCCACGCCGACGGCGACGCCGACCTTTACGCCGACCTTTACAGCAACCCCGACCCATTCGCCGACCGGGACGTTTACTTATACGACCACGCCAACCCATACCCCCACGGTGACCATGACCTATACTTCAACAACGACACCCACGTCCACGATAACGCCGACGGCGACGCCGACCGCCACTCCAACATCAACGTTTACGCCAACGGCTTCACCGACATTGACGGTCACTCCGACGGTGACACCAACGGATAGTCCGACAGGAACCCCGACCTATACGCCTACGCCAACGGTTACACCGACATTGACCCATACCCCGACGGCGACGCCGACCTTCACCTCAACGCCAACAACGACCCCCACCGCCACACCGACATTGACGCACACGCCGACGGTCACGCCGACGTATACGGACACACCCACTTTTACGCCAAGTGCCACGGCCACCGACAGCCCGACGTCCACCCATACCCCCACGGCGACAATGACCACCACCCCCACCGCCACGCCGACCAATACACCGACGTTTACGCCTACGCCGACGGCTTCACCGACGGCCTCGCCGACAGCAACCACGACACCGACAGCCTCCCCGACGTCCACGTCCACCCCCACCGCTTCGCCGACATCAACGGCTTCACCGACGGCCACCGCTACCGCAACACCATCGGATACCCCCACAGGCACACCAAGCTTTACGGCCACGCCAACCCATACACCGACTTCAAGTCCGACCTATACCCATACGCCCACCGGGACGGTGACCAGGACGGTGACCGCGACCTTCACCCCAACGGTTACGGGAACGCATACCTCAACCGTGACGCCGACTTTTACACCATCGCCGACATCAACGGCTTCGCCGACCGCTACCACGTCTTTTACGGTAACGCCCACCGCCACCCCGACGGCCTCCCCCACGATGACGCACAGCCCGACCTTTACCATCACCCCAACGGCATCGCCCACTTATACCCATTCGCCGACTTTGACCACAACCGGAACCATTACGCCGACGGCCACCATTACCGGAACCTTTACCCATACGCCTACGGTGACGCCAACGTTGGCGGATACCGTGACCGTAACGCCGACCGTAACGCCTTCACCGACCATCAGTGCAACAGCAACCGGCACACCGACATTTACGGTGACAGCAACCGATACGCCGACCCACAGTCCTACGGTGACGCCAACCTTTACGGCCACCCTGACGGCGACCCCGACCACCAGCCATACCCCGACCATGACACCCACCGGATCACCGACGTCAACGATTACTCAAACTTTTACGCCGACCATAACCTCCACCCCGACCTTTACCCCGACCGTGACCCAGACTCATACGCCGACCACAACGGCGACGTTTACCGCAACACCGACGGCGACGTTTACCGCCACCCCCACCGCCACGGCGACATTCTCACCGACGTTTACGCATACAGGTACGGCGACGCCCAGCGGCACGCCGACAGATTCGCCAACGGCCACCGCAACCCCGACCGCGTCGCCTACGGGTTCACCGACGGCGACCGCCACCCCGACCCATAGCCCCACCGCCACGGTTACACCGACGGCCACGGCGACGAATACAGAGACATCAACCGTTACCCCAACCGACACACCGACCGTTACACCCAGTGATACACCGACGGACACGCCCACGCCAACGGTTACCATGACATCCACCATTACCTCGAGTGCCACGCCGACTTATACTCATACCCAAACAGCAACGCCCTCCACCACGGCAACTTATACGGTTACCCCGACTCATAGCCCGACGGCTACAATCACGCCCACCATCACGGCGACGGCATCACCGACCTATACCCATACGGCGACCGCAACCCCGACCTCCACGTCGACACCGACCGCGACCCCCACTTATACGGTCACCGGAACGGCGACCTATACCGTAACGTCCACCCTGACCGCAACCGTCACGCCGACCTTCACGCCTACGCCGACGGGTACGGCGACTTATACGCCGACGGGAACGTATACCTTAACCGTGACAACCACCTTTACGGCCACCGCGACACCAACGGGCACCCATACCCCGACTTCCACAGCAACCCATACGCCGACCAATACAGTCACGTTGACGGCCAGCCCGACATTGACCATTTCGGAAACCGCCACACCAACGGCGACCATGACGTTTACCGGGACGGCCACCATTACGGAAACCGCGACGCCAACGGCCACGCCGACGTATACGTCCAGTCCGACGGCGACACCAAGCGGCACGGCAACCTTTACGTCAACCCCAACCGCGACCCCGACCGGCTCCCGGACATCTACCGTCACCCCGACCGCTTCACCAACCGGCACCGCAACGTTTACGGTGACGCCGACGGCCTCGCCAAGCATGACCATCACCCTGACCGCATCACCAACCGGAACCTTTACCAGCACCGTTACCGCCACCTTGACGTCTACCCATACCCCGACGGAGACCATCACCTTGACGGCCACGCCCACGCCGACAGCGACCAGCAGTCATACGCCGTCCACAACACCCACGTTTACGCCCACCGCAACCCAGACGTCCACCTCTACACCGACGGCTACGCCAACAGGAACGCCGACAGCCACCATTACCGGTACGGCCACCCCAAGCTTTACGGCTACGCCGACCTTGACCTATACGGTCACTTCCACCGCCACTTATACACCGACCACAACCCCAACCCATACGCCCACGGCAACATCAACCTACTCCCATACGCCGACAGTCACGCCAACCTATACCCATACCCTGACCGCCACCCCGACGGCTTCGCCCACGGCCACCGCAACACCTTCGGTCACGCCGACCAATACCGTTACCGGAACCGGCACGCCGACCTTTACAGCAACGCCCACCCCGTCGGACACACCGACTGCCACCCCGAGTGCCACGCCCACCAATACGGTGACCGGCACCGTCACGCCGACGCCGACGAATTCGCCGACCGGGACCAATACGCCGACCGCCACACCGGCGGATACCCTGACTTATACGGTCACAACCACCGTTACCCCGACGGCCAGCCCTACCCCCACCATTACCCTGAGTGCCACGCCGACTGCAACGCCAACCTATAGCAGCACCGTGACTCCGACCGCCACCCTAACCTCATCTCCGACCGCGACGGCCTCATTTACGGGCACCTTTACATCGACTTGTACGCTGACTTATACGGCCACACCCACAGGAACGTTTACGCATACCCCAACCGCCACCCTGACCGTTACCGGAACCTATACCATCACAACGACGGCAACGGCCACCGGAACCGCCACGCCTACTTTTACGGTTACGCCAACCTTAACCGGAACTTCTACAATCACTCCAACCGCAACCATCACGCCGACGCACACGGTCACCGCAACCTATTCGGTAACCTTAACGGCCTCGCCGACGTTTACGGTGACACAAACCTTGACGGCCACCCCGACGATAACCCGCACGCCAACCGTCACCCTTACCGGTACAGCTACACCGACGTCTACGGTCACGCCCACGGCCACCATGACGCCCACCGAGGTGCTCAGTGTTCAGTTTAAGTTGATCATTGTGGACAGTGGCGGCCGGCGGGTGCGCACCTTGATGGAAAGCCAAATATTGCAACCAGTCACGGATTTTAATCTTAGCAGCGACTATTTGGCCGCTGATGGTCGCAATCAATTGCATTTCTGGGAAAACACCCTTTTTGACGTGCAGTGGAACGGCAGCAATGAAGCAGGCAAAGTCCTGGTCAATGGGGTTTATTTTGTCCAGGCTATCAGCATTAACCGTATCAACGAGCAGACCATCGTCACTAAAGCCATTACCTTGGAAAGGCCGACCCTAAATATTATTCAGGCCATGCGCCTGGCGCCCAATCCCGCCAAAGACCAAGTGGCGATCTGGGTGAAAACACCCTACGCCGGCATGGATGTCAACGTGCAGGTTTACACGGTGGCCGGGGAATTGGTGGCGCGCGTCCATCTGGGCCAGCGGGAAATGGTGCAGTGGAATATAGTCAACAGCCGCGGGGAACAGTTGGCCGATGGCATTTATCTGATGGTGGTATTGGCCAGGGATCCGCTGAGCGGACAAGTGGAGCGTAAAGTGCAAAAATTGGCGGTTTTGCGATGAGAGCAAGCAAACAAAGACTGATATTACTGGCTGCGATAGCGCTGCTAGCCATGGGACAAGTCAGGGCCGACCTCTATGACAAGGGCGGCGCCCTCGGATCAGGCGCCAGGGCCATGGCCATGGGCGGCGCGTATACGGCGCTGGCGCAGAATGAAGATGCGCTTTGGTGGAATCCGGCCGGGTTGGGCGAGGTGAGCATGAACCGCGTCGAATCCTCTTTGGGATCAGTGTACAACGGCAGCGTGCGCACCCTGGAGCTGGCCGGCGCCATGCCTTTGCCCAAACAGGTCGTGGCTGGTTTGGGTTGGCGCCATCAGTTTTACCCGCAACCAAGTCAAGTCAACACGGACGAGTTGCTTCTGGCCGGAAGCATTCCGCTTGATGAGGGCCGGCAATGGCATCTGGGCATGGGCATCAAATTATTGTTCGGCGAAATGGTGAGCACTGGCCGGGGGTTCAGTGGGTTGGGCATGGATTTTGGACTACGCTATAATATGAAGCTTTTCGAACATTATCACCTTTTCCTGGGCGCCCATGTGCAGGACATTGACACCCGTATTACCTGGGAGAATCAGCAACAGCAGCAGGTGCCCAGCCGTCTGGCTCTGGGAGCCGGCTTTGTGCTTGATCCCAAGACCATGTTCAGCCTTGATCTGGAATCGGTTTCCTCTACCCAGGACGCCAGTGGTTCCACCCAGTTGTTGCGGTTGGGAGCAGAGCACTGGGTGGCTGACCTTTTTGCCCTGCGGGCCGGATTGGTGACCGACAACCACCAGGTCAGTGCCCTGAGTTTTGGATTTGGTTTTAATGTAGCCCAGATGGAGGTGGAATACGCGCTGACCAGCACCACCGCCAATATGGGCGTTTCCCACCGGTTGTCCCTAAGCTACGGGTTGCCCAGGCTGGTCTTGGAGGCCAAACCGGCCGTCCTGGCGGCTCCGGAAGAATTCAAGCTGCCTGAAATGAAGCCGGAAACTTTTGAATTTGAATTGGTGGTCCTGCCGGAGAGCTTCTCCCCCAATGGGGACGGCCTGGCCGACACGGCGATCATTCATCTTGATTTGATTAAGGGCTTCAAAGCTGAAATAGCCTCCTGGTCCCTGTCCATTTTCGATGAACAAGGCAACAACCGCAGGACCTTTACCGGCAGAGGCTATCCTCCGGAAATGGAATGGGACGGTGCCGATAAAACCGGCAAAATCTGTGCCGACGGGTATTACACTTTGGTCATGGAAGTCACGGACCGTGACCGGAAGAAACTGGCGCCAATCCGGACCAAAGTACAGATTAAAACCAATGTTAAACCCATTACCATGGCCCTTAACCGCGCGACCTTTAAAAGGATTTCCGGCAAATTAGAAAGTCCTCTGGTCATTACCTTCCCTGACGGGGCGGGGCAGCCGCAGCAATCCTGGTCCGTGGAGATTCGAAACCAGCAGGGTCAAAATATGCGCGTCTTTAAAGGCCAAGGCTTGCTGCCAAACCAATTGGTCTGGAATGGTACCGTAAAAAGAAAGCCTGTGGCGGATGGGTCCTACCAAGTGATCTTTACGGTAAGCGACCCCAGCGGTCTGCGCATTGACAACAGTGAACTGATCCAATTTAAATCCATTGCCCCCCAGGTGGGGCTCGGCGTGGCGCCTGCCATGATCAGGCCGGGCTTCAAGAAAAACGGCAAGGCCACCTTTACCTTGACCACCAACTACAACCAGGATATCAGGCAATGGCGACTGGTCATCCAAAACCGGGTTACCAAGAAAACGGTCAGGACCTATCGGGGCCGCGGGTCGTTACCGGCCAAGTTGGTCTGGCCGGGCACCAACAACCGCAAACGCCATGTAGCCGGCGGCCGTTATCTGGGTGCGCATCTAACCGTGACGTATAAAGGCAAGGTCAAAATTTCCAGCCCCACCGTGACGTTAAGCACTGATGTGGTCATGCCCGCCACCACCCAGGGCCTGGCTTTGCATTTGGCGTCGGTCAACTTTGATCCCGGCTCCTCGGTTATTCCATTGGACGCTTATAAGATGCTTAACCAGGCCATTAATACCATCAAACGCTACGCCCGGAATTACCGCGTACAGGTCAAGGGTCATACGGACAATGTGGAGAGCCCCACCGAGGCTATTGAATTGTCCTGGCAAAGGGCATTAAAAGTCAAAGCGTATCTAAATGTCTCCGGCAAAATACCGATAACACTGATAGATGCCGTAGGCTACGGGGACCGGCTGCCGCTGGCGCCCAATGATAATTCCGCCGGCCGAGGCAAAAACCGTCGGGTGGAAATTGTCGTCATTATTGGCAAGAAATAACCAATCGGCATGCCCGCACAGGCCGATTCACCCCGGCCGCGGCAGCTTGACAATTACCACCACGGCTAGTATGATCATCAACTAAACCGGCAAAACCGGAAATAAAAAAGTTGTCTTACGCAAAGTTGAGGATCATATTAATATTTTGTAACTACTCAGGTCTCTTACGTATTCAAGCTGGCCAAGCCGGAAGCGTACCTTGGACCAATTTGCTTTTTCGGGCTTTTGACGCACCCGGCCGGGCGCCAGGGGTGGAGTCCCTTGAGGGTCTCACCCATGCTGTTAAAAGGCTTTACGTAGCCCTCGGGCTTCAGATGTGCTGCGAGCGTCTCATGCCCCGACTGGAAAAGATATTATATAAAAGGGACGCTGCACGCATCTTTGATGCCTTCCGCAGCCCTGTTTTTAGCCCGAAAAAGAAAATTGGCCCAAGGTGCGCTATCTAGGTTCAATATGTTCGAAATGACCCGAGTAGGTACAATATTTCTTTTTGCGTCTTGCGTGCCGCCTGTGTCCGGAAGGGGTATGCGTGAGTGAATTATCTGCGCTAAACGTGTATATGTTGGAGACATAGAATCTGAACAACACGATAAGGAGTAGTATGCTGCGCAAAATCGGGTGGATTATATTCGCCGTCATATTATCCGGTTTCATGCTGGTGGTATGGCTGCAGAATTATTATTTTGTCAGCGCTGTCCCCAAGGAAGGTCTGGTGCTCGAGGTCTGGAACAAGCCGCCTTCGCGCCAAGTCAAGGAATTGAAGCTCTGGAAGGAAAGCGTACTGCGCTTTGAACATGAGAATCCGGGCATCAAGATCAGGGGAGTTGAACGCCAATACTCGCCGCAGGAATTCGTCACCGCCATGGCCGGTGGCAAAGGGCCTGATGTCATGCATGTATGGATCGGGTCCATCGGCATCCTGGCAAGACAAGGGTTTATTGCGCCGGTGGACGAGTATATCCGGCAGTGGGATCAGGCGGATTATATTCCTAAAAAAGTCTGGCGTCCCACCCGTTATGGCCGCAAAACCTACGGCGTACCCCGTGACACTTATTTTACGGTGCTCTTCTACAGAAAAGATTTGTTTAAAGCCGCCGGCCTGGACCCGCAACAACCGCCCCGGAACTGGGACGAGCTGGTGGCTTATGCCCGACAGCTGACCAAACCCGAGATCGGCCAATACGGCTTCGGGCTCGCGCCCGATACCTGGCACTTTATGGATTTTGTCTGGCAAAACAACGGCCGCCTCCTGGAAGCCAAAAGAAGCGGTTATTTAAATGCGCCCCTTGACTCGCCGGCCGTGCTCCAGACGCTGCAATTCTGGCATGATTTAAAATTTAAATACAAAGTGCTGCCTCCCAATGCCCTGCCGGCCACGGAAAATATCCAGCAGATGTTCGCCTTGGGCAAGGTGGCTATGATGATGGGCGTGGCCATGCAGCTGCCCGCCTTGCTCAATAAATACGGCTTGCAACTGGATAAAACCGGGATTGCGCCCCTGCCGGCCGGACCAGCCGGGTACAGGGCTTCCCATGCGGGAGGCGAGGTCTTTGTCATCAATGCCTCTATTCCCAAGGAAAAGCGCGATGCAGCCTGGAAATACATTGAATTCGAGCTCTCTCCGGCCAATCAACTCTGGAAATGGGTCAGGATGCATGAACTGAAGATGACCATTTTTCCCGGCGCCTTTTCAGCGTCCACCAACCTGCTCAATATGCCTGAGTTTGCCATGGTTAAAGAAGAATTAGACTATGTGCGCAATGAGCCTCATTTGCCGGAATGGCCTTTTATGAAAGATGCGCTTAACAAGGATTTGTTGCAGGCGATTTTCGTGAAAGAAAATATGGATATTCCATCTTATGTGAAGGAGTTTACCCGTAGGGTAAACCAGCAATTTTTATCAAAACGGTATTTTTTGCCCAAACAGGTGCGCCACCAATCACCGCATGCCAAAACACCTTGATGGTTAGGGAGAGATAATCCATGCCACCCCAAAGACCAAAAAGATTACCCACCGATTTTTTTGACCGGCTGTTATCCAACCAAACCGATGATCAGCTCAATGAATTGCTGACATCGCTGGTGGATGAACAGATTTTGCCTTCCTCCGATATGGCCGCACCCGCCGAAGAACCATCAGTGCCGGCCATGGTGTTCGAGCCGGCCGAGATGCCGCCCCCCAACCCTGCGGCGCAGGCCAATGTCATGGAAGAGTCCATTGTGACCGAAGAAGCGGAACTGGACGAACTGTCAAGCGCCTTGCCCCAAAGTCCGATGGATGATCTCATTCCTTCCACGCCGCAAATGAGGGCTGACGGCCATGTAGTGGAGCCTGTGGAACCGGAGACACCATTGCCGCCGGTGCAGAAGCAGGAGCCGCATATTGTTTTTCCGGAAGTACCCAGCCCGCCCGAGGAACCGGAGCATGGCTACGATACACCGGTTCAGCCGGTACAGGAGGCCGATTCTTCGGAAGATACGGCCGAACCCGTCACCTTACCCGGCGCGGACAGTTTTGAAGTGCCGCCTGAATTGTTGCGTGATCCCCGGCAAGAAGTGCCTGATCCCGGCAGCCCGGCCGAGGCAGTGCCGCCTGCCAGGCCCGCGCCGCCCCCGGCCTCGGAGGCTCCTGAAGATGCCATGGAGGCGGCATGGGAAAGCATGTTGGCTGCCACGCCGCCGGCCGCCCCTCCTGCCCAGAGCACGCCAACACCGGCGCCGGCCGTCACGCAGGAAGCCCCGCACATTTACAGCCATGACGAACTTATACGGGCGCGTCTGAACCGCCGTTGGGAAAGGCCGGGGCGCAGCCCCAAGGCTCCCAGACTGGCCGTGGCCGTGCCACCGCAGGTGGTGGATCAGACCAAGCTATCGGCTTTGGACGATTACCTGCAAACCAAGCAGCGCGAAAAGCCGTCTCTGCTGTTCGGCCGTATCCAGCGCGCGGCTTTATGGTTTCTGCTGCCGGCATTCATCGCTTTTTCGCTGTTCTCCTGGTATCCCATGTTCAAAGGTTTGGCTCTTTCGTTGTTTAATTTTCAACCCACCGGAGAATCGGTTTTTATTGGCGTGCAAAATTACGTGCGCGCCTTCAAGGATGTCATGTTCCTGCAATCCCTGCTGCATGGGGGGCTGTTTTGCGGCTTGGCGCTGCTTTTGGGATTTCTTCCGCCCATCTTTCTGGCCATTTTCATCAACGAATTCCGGCGCGGCAAGGCCCTGTTAAAATTTTTGTTCTTTTTACCCTTCTTGATGCCCACCGTGCCCGCCGCTATTCTATGGAAATGGATTATGGACCAAGGTTATGGCCTGCTTAATGCCGTCATATCCCTGCTTCCGGTGGCCAATCCCCATATCGGCTGGCTGACTGATCCTAAATTGGCCATGCTCTCCATCGTTCTGCTTTATATCTGGAAGAACACGGGATGGGCCATGCTGATTTATTCCGCGTCCTTGATCAATATTGATCCCACTTTGTATGAAGAAGCGGAGATTCACGGGGCCAATATCTGGCAAAAAGTGCGCTACATCACGCTGCCCACCATTAAAGGCACCATCGCGGTGATGTTTATCATCACCATCATCAATACGGTTCAGCTGTTCACCGAGGTCTACATCATGACCAACGGCGGCCCCATGAATTCCACCGAAGTGTTGGCCACTTATATTTACAAGCAGGCTTTCTTCTACATGGATGTGGGCTACGCCTCGGCGTTGTCCATCCTGATGTTGGTCATGCTGCTGTTTTTGACCATCTTTAGATTGCGGCGATTGGACGCCGGAGGGTGATATGGATCAATATGACAGCCGGGGAGTGATTTCCTCCAGTGATCGAAAAAAAAGAAGCACCAAATTTTTGTTTGGCTTGGGCGGCAGTCTGGTGATTGTGCTGGCGTTGTTGACCGTGGTGCCTTTCCTATGGATGGTGGCCACGGCCTTGACGCCGGCCCAGCATATGTTTGACTGGCCGCCGCGGTGGTTCAGCGGCGCCTGGGACTGGTCATCCTTCGGCATTGCCCTTAAGCATGTACCGTTTTCCACGTACATTTTTAATTCCTTGGTACATTGTTTTGGCGTGGTATTGGGACAACTGCTGTTGTCTTCCTTGGCGGCTTATGCCTTTGCCAAAATGCGGCCGCCATTTGCAAAATTTTTAATGATCCTGTTTTTGACCACCCTGATGATTCCTGTGGAGAGCCTGCTGATTCCCATGTACCTGGTCATGAAAAGTTTCCCGGCAGCCGGTCTTCCCAATGCCAATCTGATCTCCACCTTTTGGGGGCTGATCCTGCCCACCGTGGTGTCGGCTTTCAATATTCTGATTTTAAAAAGTTTCTTTGAACGGCTGCCGGCCGATTTGATTGACGCCGCCCGGCTGGATGGTTGTTCGGAATTGATGATTTTCCGTAAAATTGCGCTGCCCTTATCCACGCCGATTTTGGTGGTGCTCGGCATCTTTGGGTTTATCACTACCTGGAACAGTTTTTTCTGGCCTCTTATTGTGCTCAATGATCCCAAGATGTACACTTTGATGGTGGGCATTCAAAAAATGGTGGAGATGGGCGAACCCTGGAATGTCATTATGGCCGTCGTGACCCTGGCCACCATTCCTACCATTCTGCTCTATTTTGCCTTTCAACGTTACATTGTACGCGGTGTGGTGTTTACCGGTTATCAGGCTTAGGCGCCTGAACAACTGAACGGGAGGACAAATGTCTGGAAAGAAGAAAATCAAGCAGGAATTGAACATGGCGGAGCATACCACCCGGTTGCGGGCCATTCCTTCACCACAATGGGAAAGCCTGCGCCGTTGGCTGATGGCCACGGTGGGTGTGGTCATGCTCTTGGGGTTGGCCTACCTGGTCCTGGGCCGATAATCCTGCTTCCCAATCAGCGACCACGCTCGTCAAACCGCCAAGCTCCGGTCTGGAGTACACGGTCCGGGGTCCAATCTATAAAACGGTGAAGAGGGGGCGGGTTTCAAACCCGCCCCTATATCTTGCCGGCAGAGAATATAAAAAACAAAGTAACGACGCAGGTCTCTTGCGTATCCAAACTGGCCAAGCTGGAAGCGCACCTTGGACCAATTTTCCCCTACCGGTATGGATATTATGTAAAAGGGACGCCGCGGGCAGCTTTTTCGGGGTTTTGACGTACCCGGCCGGGCGCCAGGGGAAGAGCTCCTTCAGGGTCTCACCCATACTGATAAACGGCTTTGCGCAGCCCTCAGGCATCAGTTGTGCTGCGGGCGTCTTGTGTTCTGTTCTTAGCCTGAAAAAGAAAATTGGTCCAAGGTGCGCTATTTACGGTCAATATGGTCGAAATGACCTGAGTAGTTACAAAATAAAAGGGTATTCATGAGTTCGCATGTGGAAAGACAATTAAAAAAAGTGCTGCCCGAGAGGCGTTACCGTCATTCCCTGGCAGTAGCCCATTGGGCCAAGGCTCTGGCCCAGCGGCACCGGGGACATGGCCAGCACGCTTTCCTGGCAGGTTTGCTGCATGACTGCGCCCGGCATCTGAGCCCAGATAAGTTGCGGGGCCTGCTTGAGGGCTACCGTGGCAAGTATTTTGATTCTGCCACCAAAGCTACTCCTGCACTGTGGCATAATCCTGCCGGCGTGGTAGTGGCCCGGCGCGATTACAACATCCGCCATCCTTATATTCTACGTGCCATGGCGCTTCATTCCACCGGCGACCGGCATATGCGCCTGCTGGACAAGATCATTTATGTGGCTGATTTTTCCGAACCTGGCCGCATTTTTGCACAAGCACAAGAAGTGGCTCTCGTGGCCAGGGAAGATCTTGATCAGGCAGTGTGGCTAACAGTAAAGTATAAGGTGGCTTATCTTCTTGGCGAGGGCAAGACCGTTCATCCCAGATCTTTGGCGTTGGCCAGAGGATTGTCAATCGTGGTGAGTTCATAAAGGTCATCGGTCAGCGCCGTCAATTTTTCCTGACTCCATCGTCCCTGATCATTCAGTTGCCTTACCAAATGGACCGGCAACTGGGCCATGCCCAGGTGCGCTCCGGCAATGCCGCCGGCGATGGCTGCCGTGGTGTCCGCATCGCCGCCGGCCGCAATGGCGGTACAAATGGTTTCCCAATAATCATCAGGTGTTTTGAGAAACGCGTAGAGGCTCCAGATGACGCTGCTGGTCACAAAAGGCGAGATGCCATGCCAGTTGTCCTGGTAGGATTCCTCGATGCCGGCCCGGGCAATGAGACCGGCCGCGTGCTCCGGCAGTAAATCCAGCCAGCGCGGCAGCTGACCAAGTTGATCGGCGAATTCCTGGCTGATGGGACGGCTCCAGCTCAGCAGCTGGTTGATGAACTCCGGAGGCTCGATGTTCTCCGAAGTCAGGGCCAGGGCGGTAGCGCCGGCCACGGTCACTGCGCCGGCCAAACAACGGGGATCCTGATGGGTGATCCAACTCTGATCATAGGCGGCCTGCACCATTTCCTCGGGTTGCTGATAGAGATACAACCCGATGGCCAGAGAACGGGTGGTGCTGCTGTTGCCGGCCGTGGGCGGCAGGGTGCCCGCTTTTTTCCAGGGCACGCCGTGAATGAGGCGTTGAACCGCTTCTTGCGTTGAGCGGCCCTGGCCGATGATCTTGTTGGTTTCATACAAACGGGCAAAGCGGTGAGCCACATCTTCCGGATCGAATCCCTGGCAATGGTTGATGCTTTCGATAATGCTTCGCGTCATCTGGGTATCATCGGAATATTGACCGAATTCAAAAGGATAATGCTTCCATTGACCAGCCAAGCCGGCCAGAAGAAATTGGCTCACATAACGTTCCGTAATGGCCGGAGGATAGCCCTCCACCGGAAACCCCAGGGCATCGCCCAAGGCCACCCCGAGTAATGCTGCGGAAAAATGTTCTTTGCCGGGTTGTCGCATGCTTTTTGACTTCCTTTTTCAAATTAACCTATCCCTAGTATCGACACCGGAAGGAATACTTTAATACGTCATTAAATTTTACGGCGCGTCCGGTTCAGGCCAACCAAGGGGAAAAATCAGGCAAAAATGAGGGGAGGAAGGCATCAATCCAGGGGATAGGGACCAAAGGCAGGTCCGGCCACTGTTTCTGGAAAAGGACCTGGGTATCCGTTGCAATGATTTCCGCGGCATGAGGATCAAGATTGTAGGCCAATCCCAATAGTTTCAGGCCACTTTGTTGCATAGCCTCCACCGAAAGCCAGGTGTGGTTGATGCTGCCCAGCCGGGACGAGGTGGTCAGAATGCAGGGCCACTGGGCCCGGCTGATCAGGTCCAAAATAGTTAAATGCGGACCAAGGGGCACATGAAGGCCTCCGGCGCCTTCCACCAGGACCACGTCAAAGGTCTGCTGCAATGTGGAAAAAGTGCCCAGCAGATGGGCCATGTCAATGGTTCGGCCGGCTGCCCGGGCCGCCAAATGGGGCGAGGCCGCCAAAGGAAACACGTAAGGACAAGTCAGGCCTTGCTCATCAGCCGACGTAAGCGGTTCCTGCATGAGCCGGCGGTGTAGAAGGATGTCCTCCGACACGCCTTGACAGCCGGTTTGCACCAGTTTGGCTGTTGTCACCTTGCGCCCGTGGGCTTTGAGGTAGGCTGCCAGCAGGCCGGTGACAAAAGATTTGCCAATGTTGGTGTCAATGCCGGCGATGAAAATGACGCTCATGGTATGGCGCCCTTTTTCTGAAAAATAAACCAATAGGGATGATAGACCAAATGGTAGTCCCCGGAAAAGCATGTGGCCGAACGGTAGCGGGAAGATAGTTTCTCCAAGGAAGATTTGGTCCAGGTGCGGTTGACCAGGGCATTGACCCCGGTGGCTTTCAGATGACGCAGCAGATCAAGAAACGAGGGAAAGCTCAGCCGAAGATGATCCTCTTGAAACCATAAACACTTGCCCAGCGGCCCCAGGGTATCCCGGACCACGCCGCCGGGGTAATAGGCCAACGAGCGTCCAAGGGCACTGGAAAAGGCTTGGAAATGGTCGGGACCAAAGGTGGTAAAGGCCAGCAGGCCTTGGGGACGCAAATGCGCCATCCATCGCGAAAGGGTGGCCAGGGGTGTTTCCAGCCATTGTACGGCGGCATTGGAAACGATCAGGTCAAATTCATGACCTGTCAAAGGCAAGGCTTCCGCATCGCCGCTCCAATAAGTTAACCATTGCTGCTCGCGGTATGGTTCCAAAGCAGCAGGCAATTGGCTTAAAAGATCATTGCCCCAGAGATGGCTAATCCTGAGTTGCTCCGCCAGCAGGCGGGTCAATACCCCGGAGCCCATGCCCACTTCCAGGGCTTTGGGAAAAATCCCGGGATGGAGGCCGGCCAGTTTGTCCACCAACACCCGGGCCATATGGCGTTGGATGGTGGCCTGATGATCATATTGGGCCTGCGCGCGGGCAAAGCGTTTTTGAATCAGGGCTTTATCCACCTTGCACCTCGTGCAGCAAGGCTTCCCAGCTGGGCCAGCGGTAAAAGGGGAAATGACCGCTGTCAAGCATATGCACGGTGCATTGATTTTTCCAAAAGCGCAGCTGGTTACGGGCGGAAATGATCTTGTCCTGGCTGCCGATCAGCGCGGCGTCAAATTGTCCGCTCAGCCGGTCCAGGGGATCCTGCTCGATCAAGCGGCGCAACCGGACCAATTCAGCATGCTGGTCCTGCCAGGCGCGCTTTGGTTGATGATTGAGGAAGCGTTCGCGCTCGGCGGGCGTGGCCAATAAATCGTCATAGAAAGATTGTACTGCCGCGGTGTTGAAGCGGTCGCACTGTTGTCCGTAGATGGCCGGCGGGATGCCATAGCGGTCATGGATGGGATTTAACGTGCCGTTGATGGCCAGGGCATAGTTGGGTGTGTCGGGCAGTTGGGGCAGGGCTTTTTGGCTGATCCAGACCCCCATGGAAAAACCGATCACCGTGAAGGTCTTGTAGGGCTGAAGCATGGCCCGGGCCTGATCGGGTATGGAGGTGGTATCATAGTCATAAAACATGAGCACATCAAAATTATTACTGCCAAGATGCTCAAAAGGATGGTCGTCCAGTCCCCAGCCGTTGAAAAACAGGATGAGGTTTTCCGCTTTGTTTCGGATGGTCCACGTATAGCGCATGGATGAAATTACCCGCTTTCTGAAGGGCTGAGCCGGAATAAAAGATCAGTCTCTTACATACCTTCTTTTCTGTCTTTCATTAATCTTTTGTAGGGGCACCCCTTGCGGGTGCCCGGTTCGTAATCGTCCTGGCATCTGTTGGGTAGGGGCACGGCGCCCCAGCATTCGCGGGACAAGCGCCGTGCCCCTACCACCGGTATTTAACAAACAAACCACACTGGCTCAGCTACAAGACCGGGCCAGCAAAGCCGGTAGGGGTTGAAGCGCCTGCCGGTTGAGCGCGGCATTCAAAGAAATACGAAGGCGCGCCTGGCCTGCGGGCACTGTAGGCGGACGGATGGCGAAAAGCAAAAAGCGGTTTTCCCGGCAGGCCTTAGCCGCGGCCAAGGTTTGTTCATTGCCTCCGATGAGCACAGGCACGATGTGGCTCTGGCCAAGAGGCTGCAGGCCTTTTTCCGCCAGGGCCAGGCGCAGGTCTCGGGCCAGGGCCGCAAGGTGCTCGCGTTTTTTGACCAGGCTGGGCAAAAGGTCCAGCACTGTCCGCGTCCAATGAAGATTGATGGCCGGCAGGGCGGTGGTGTAAATAAACGGCCTCATGTTGTTGATCAGAAAATCAATGACCACTTTGTCGGCCACCACAAAGGCCCCCACCGAGGCCAAGGCCTTGCCAAAAGTGCCCACCAGAAAATCGATGCGATCGATCACGCCCTGAACTTCAGCCAGGCCCAGCCCCCGGCTGCCCATCACGCCTAAGGCATGAGCTTCGTCTACGTAGAGCCAGCCCTGGTAGCGGTCACGCAGATCGCTCAGGGTTTTAAGATCAGCCAAATCACCGTCCATGCTGAACACACTCTCGGTGATGATCAAGGTCCGGCGGTATTGCCCGCGGTGACGCCGGAGCAATTGCTCCAAATGATTCAAATCAAGATGGCGATAGCGGTAGAGTTTGGCGCCCGACAAACGGGCGCCGTCAATGATGCTGGCATGATTAAGGCGGTCTGAAAAAATAGCGTCATGGTGATCAAGCAGAGCGGACAAGAGGCCCACATTGGCATGATAGCCTGAGTTGAACACCAGAGCGCCGGGACGGCCAAAGGCGCGCGCCAACGCTTGCTCCAACTGCTGCGCCTGGCTGGTGGTGCCGGTCAGCAGGCGCGAGGAGGAAGCGCCCATCCCAAAATCGTCAATGCGGTTGTGGGCTTGCAGGGCCTGAAAAAAGCGGTCATGCAGGTCACGGTCAGCCGCCAGGCCAAGGTAATCATTGGAGGACAGGTTAAGCATGGACCGGTTCTGGAAACAGCTCTGTGTAGGTGTGCGTTCCGATACCAGACGGCATTGGCGCAGCCGGTCTTCAGACGCCAACTGGTCCAGGTGGATTTGCAGTTCTTCATACAAGGAGGTTGTCATTTTTTTCTTTTGACTCCATGGTATATCGCGTAGTTTGGGAGCAGGGGCGGGTTTAAAACCCGCCCCTGCAGTTCTAACCCAGCGAAGCTGGATAAGAGTCTCTAGTCTGAATTATCCATACAGAGAAGGTCAACTCTTTAATTTATCCAAAGCCGTGGTAATGGCCTGCATACTGCGGTCCATGATGGCGTCAACATCATTCTTGGTCACGGCCAGGGGCAAAAACCAGTAAATGGTATCGCCCAGGGGGCGCAGCAGGAGCTGGTGCTTGATGGATTCCAAAAAGATGTTGAAACCTGAGCGCGCTTCAGGCGCGTAAGCCTGATTCTCTTGCCGGCTTTTGACGATATCAATGGCTCCGATAAAGCCCAGGTGGCGAATATCACCCACCTGATCCAGGTTTTCGTATTCCTGCAGGCGGCCGTGAAAATGTCGGATTACGTCAGCCTGCGATTGGGGCAGTTGCTTATCCTTGAACAGACGCAGATTGGCTGCCGCCACGGCACAGGCCAGGGCATTGGCTGTAAAGGTGTGGCCGTGGAAAAAGGTTTTGGACGACTGGTCGTCACTGTAAAAAGCCTGGTAGACCGGTTCGGTGGTGACGGTGAGCGCCAGCGGCAAGGTGCCGCTGGTCAGGCCTTTGGCCAGGCAGATAAAGTCAGGCACCACCCCGGCTTGTTCATAGGCGAACATGGTGCCCGTGCGGCCAAAGCCGGTGGCCACTTCATCAAAAATCAATAAGACATCCAGTTCCTTGGTCAGCCGGCGCAAATGTTTAAGATAATCAGCATGGTAAAGAGAGATGCCGCCGGCGCCCTGCATCAAGGGTTCCACGATGACTGCGGCCACCTCCTCATGATGTTGTTCCAAGAGGTCGGCCATGGTTTTAAAGCAGGATAAATTGCACTGATGCTGCTGGCCGTCCCAGGTAAAAGGCGTATTTCGTTTAGGGCAGGCCGCGCAATTGGGGCTGGGTGCCTGATAGGATTTGAAGCGCAGGGGCGCGTACAGCCGGTGATAAAGCTCCATGCCGCCCACGCTCATGCTGCCCACTGTATCGCCGTGGTAGGCGTTTTCCAAAAAGATGAAGCGCTGTTTCTTGGAACGGCCAATGTTCTGCCAATATTGAAAAGCCATCTTCAGGGCGATTTCAGTGGAAGTGGCACCGCTGTCGGAAAAAAAGAAGCGGCGCAGGCTGGGATCAAGAAAATCGGTCAAGTGTTTGACTACTTGGGCCGCCGGGCCGTGGGTAATGCCCGCAAACAATATATGGTCCAGTTGATCCATCTGTTCCTGCAAGGCTGCTTTTAACATCGGGTGCCCATGACCATGAACATTGCACCACCAGGAAGAAACGGTATCGTAATACATGTTACCCTGGATATCATATAATTTCACGCCTTCGCCCCTGGCCATGACAATGGGATCGCGGTCTTCGTAATCTTTCATTTGCGTATAAGGATGCCAGATGTGGTTGCGGTCAATGGTGAGAATGTCTTCGTGGTTAAGCATAATGTCTCGTCCTTTATAGTTTAAATTGTTTATGCCTATGGCGAGTGGGATGTCGGGTTTACAGCGTAGGGTACAGGCATGCCTGTACCCTGCAAAGCTATAGTTTTCCAAAGTCTGTCAGAGGCTATTCAAACCCTTTTAACCCTTCCCGGAAACCCAGGTCTTCTTCCACTTTCCGGCCGCGGGTGGTTAAATAGCCGCCGGTTAAAAAACCGTTGGCCCCGGCCAGCATGAGCAAGCCCTGAAAATCCTTCATCCGCGTTTCCCGGC
>CAYVTN010000012.1:0-2554 GCA_964454395.1 uncultured bacterium
CGAGGGGCCTTCCCTCATCGGGAATACAGCTTTCGTGGCACACGGACGGTCTTGCATTATTACCTTACATCTAATCTTAAACGCCCCATTATAACCTTCCCCCGTTCCCCGGCCCGGCTTGCCGATGGTTCGGACATGCACGTCATGTTTGCCATGGCCTTGGTTCTCTTTCCAAAATGCGCTACGTTGGCATCATCCGTCCGGTGGCCGGCACCAATTATAGCTGTCGCTTATCTGATCGGGAAATTGCTTTTGCCATCATAGCGGGTGACGATCTCTTGATAATGGCGATGGATGAATTTTCGGTCGAAATCATTGAATTCGTCCAGCATGGCTTGTTGCCTTTCAGGGCTGAAATAATTCATGACCGGGAGGAAAAAATGCTTGTCCTCCTTTTCAATATGTTTGGGGTAAAAGGCCACAATCTTGGCCATCGTATCTTCAATGACCGCAAGCGCGCTTTTGTCGCCGTGAAGATAGTTATCGCGGGCCTCGATTAGTTGCCTGACATAATGGCGGCCGGTTTTATGCTCATCGATCAGTTCTTCCATGATCCGCTTATGTTCGGGCGTCAGATTTTCCTTGGAGAGCTCTCTAAATAAAATATCCTCTTCCTTCCCATGGTGCAATTGATCTGCATAAATTCTAATAAAATCAATGGCCGTGTGGATGAACTCCATATCCAGGGATGAGGATAATTTTGACTTCTGTATTTCCGCCCCCATGAGTTTGATCATTCTTTCAATCAGTCTGTGCTCTATCATCAAGGGACCGACGGGCAGCATCAGAGGAACCTCCAGGGTATTAGGTTTTTAACATGGCAGCCAAATAAGGTTTTATGCTGATTAATTCATTGGTGGCCGGCACCATTTAAATTGCCAATGGGCGCCAACCACGCTTTGCTCGTAAGCGATGGAGAGAGAAGAAATAAGTAAACCAATAAAAATGGATAACCGAAAATCATCCGCAAGTTAATCTTCACTTGCCCCTTTCCGCGCTGACGGCACGGAAGTGGTGGAGGCGGCGGGAATCGAACCCGCGTCCGAAAGACACTCTACTGGCTCTTCTACATGCTTAGTCTGTCATTTGGGTTCTCGCGCCCTTGGTCTCCAACAGACAGGATACCGCGGGCACCAGTTCAAGTGAATCTCGCCATCCGGCCCTTGAACACAACCGGACAGCCAACCTGCTGAGGTGACGCCCTTTAACTGTTCACAGGTAAAACAATCAAGGACGAGCAGCTTACGCTGCTAGAGCGAATTCTTGTTCGCCAGTTATTGTTAAGTTCCATCATGTTTAACGAGGTGAGATGAAGTCCTCGGCATGCCGAACCAGCCAACCATCCTCCGTCGAAACCGAGCGCCCCCAAAATTTTCACGTTATGAAAATTTTATAGCATTTGCTCATCATTGCATAGAAAAATCATACCAAGGCGGTCAACCATCGATTTTCTGTTTTCTTGCTTTATTTATTTCAGCCGTTCTTTCATCCTTGCCATCTGATCTTTCATGCGCTGCGGCAGACGATCACCAAATTGGGTCATGAACTCCTCAATATCCGGCAATTCCTTGGCCCATTCTTCCTTGTTGATGCCAAGCAGTGCCTGCACTTCGTCCGCAGTCATTTCCAGACCGTTCAAATCAAGAGCCTCATCGGTGGGCCGGTAACCAATGGGTGTTTCCTCGGCCTGGCCTTGGCCTTCCACACGCTCACACATCCACTTGAGCACCCGGCTGTTTTCCCCGAACCCGGGCCAGAGCCATTTGCCGTCCGCGGTTTTCCGGAACCAGTTGACATAGAATATTTTGGGTGCCTTGTCGCCCAGCTTGTCGCCCATTTCAAACCAATGGGCAAAATAATCACCCATATTGTAGCCGCAAAAAGGCAGCATGGCAAAAGGATCGCGGCGCAATTTCTTTTTCACATCCAGGGCCGCAGCCGTGGGCTCGGAGGCTGCGGTGGCGCCCAGATAGACACCATGATCCCAATCGAGCGCTTCCGTCACCAGCGGCACCACCGTGGTGCGGCGGCCGCCGAAAATGAAGATGTCAATAGGCACGCCATTGGGATTTTCCCAGTCAGGACTGATCACAGGGCACTGCCCTGCCGGAGCGGTAAAGCGGGCATTGGGGTGAGCGCCTTTCTCGCCCGATTGGGGTGTCCAATCACGGCCTTTCCAATCAATACCATGGTTACAATCCTTGCCCATGTCTTCCCACCAAACGTCACCGTCATCAGTGAGCAGGCAGTTGGTAAAAATGGTATTTTCCTTGACGGTGTCCATGGCCACGGGGTTGGTGTTATAGCTGGTGCCGGGCGCCACGCCGAAAAAACCGGCTTCCGGATTGATGGCATAAAGACGGCCGTCCTGCCCAATTTTCATCCAGGCAATGTCATCACCCAGGCATTCCGCTTTCCAGCCGGGTATGGTGGGCTGGATCATGGCCATGTTGGTTTTGCCGCAAGCGCTGGGAAAAGCGGCGGCCACATGGAATTTTCGGCCTTCGGGGTTGATCAGGCGCAGGATCAGCATATGCTCGGCCATCCAGCCTTC
>CAYVTN010000012.1:2654-18766 GCA_964454395.1 uncultured bacterium
ATTTCCACGCCGATCTTGGCAATGGGCGAGCCTACCGGTCCCATGGAAAAAGGAATAACATACATGGTGCGGCCCTGCATGCAGCCCTGGTAAAGCTTTTTCATGGTTCCCTTTAATTCTTGAGGTGCCATCCAATGGTTCGTGGGACCGGCATCGTCTTCTTTCGCGGTGGAGATAAAGGTGCGGTCTTCCACCCGGGCCACGTCGGAAGGATCGGAACGGAACAAATAACTGTTGGCCCGTTTTTTCAAAGGCGTGGCCAACCCTTCTTTCATTAACAAGGACATCATGGCCTGATATTCTTCCGCTGAACCATTGCACCACACGACTTCTTTTGGTGTGACCATGGCTTTGATTTCTTCCACCCAATCCAATAGTTTTTTATTTTTGGTCATCCTATCCTCCTCGATAAATATTAACTGCGCGAGCATAACGCCGGACTTGGCTTCCGAACCTCAAGTTCCTAGCTCGTTCTTGTTGCAGAACCGGTGTTTTTTTATTCCCCCCCAAGTGTGGTGGGAAAGGCAAAGGGGGGAGGCTTAATGTCCTTGATCAATCCCTCACCCCACCCTCTCCCCAGAGGAGAGGACTATTTTACTAAGATCGAAAAGATTTCTTTTCCCTACAAAAACTAGTTAAGCGCAAGATCGTTTTTTATCTTGTCGTCCATGGCTTCCACTTTTTTAGTCTGCTCTTCCCGGAAAGCTTTTAATTTAGCCATCTGAGCCCCATCCGCTACAGCCAGGATTTGCAAGGCCAGCAGGGCAGCGTTTTTGGCACCGGCTTTACCAATGGCCACGGTGGCCACCGGTACACCGCCGGGCATCTGCACCATAGAGAGCAGGGAGTCGAGTCCACCCAGATCGGACGTGGTCATGGGCACGCCGATGACCGGCAACGGGGTCATGGAGGCCACCACGCCTGCCAGGTGAGCGGCTTTGCCGGCTGCGGCGATGATCACCTTGAGGCCGTGCGCTTCGGCTCCAAGCGCAAAGTCACGCACCCGTTCCGGCGCGCGGTGCGCTGAGATGATCCGCACTTCATGGGCCAGACTGAATTGCTTGAGCATTTTAACGGCTTCGTCCATTATGGCCATATCCGATTCACTGCCCATGACAATGGCGACCAGAGGCTTTTCCTGAGGCATTGGGTACACTCCTTGTTAATATTTGGAATTGGGGTGCAGCTTATTTCTTAAGACGTGTAATGGCCTCATGCAAGTTGGCAAACAGCTGGTCCAGCTTGTCGATGGGCACTGCAGAGAAAGCCAGACGGATCAGCCCCGACAAAACGATGACTCCGGTCTGGAAATCGGCCAGCAGCATTTTTCTGACCGCCTCGGCCTCGACCGCCAGTGGCCGGACACACATGAAATAACCCGAATTAAAAGGCATGGGTTCAAAGGTCTGGCAGTATTCGGGATGAGCGGCAAGCAGCTCCTTGATCTTCAAATAGCGGTTTTTTAATACCATGGTCTTGGCTTCTTTTTGTTCGTTGTAATGCTCGTCGCGGTAGGCCTTGAGGAGCAGCTCCTGGCTCAGGCGGGAACTGTTGGAAATATTGGCCCGCACCACGCCGGCGGCCTTGGCCTCCAGGGCTTTGTATTGTTCAGGCGTGGCGTTCTTGATGCCAAAGGTGATGAAGCCTACCCGGAAGCCCCACACATAGTCTTCCTTGGTGGGCCCGTCCAATTTAACCGCCAGGATATTGTCGTGCGCGTCCGCCAAAGCCGCGAACAAAGATTCCCGGGCAATGCCTTCTTCATAGACCAGGCCAAAATACGCGTCATCCAGCAGTACCACAATTTTTTTGCCCTGCCGGGCGGCATTGGTCAGCGTTTGTACAATGGTTTCGGCTTCCTTTTCCGTCACCGTGTAGCCGGTGGGATTGTTGGGAAAATTGAGCAGCACGACTTTCTTCTCCCCCGGCTCGGCCAGCTTTTCCTCCAGACCGGCCACATTGAACCCGCCATTCCGAAAAGTGGCGTATATGCTGTTGGTAACACCATAACCTTCACCGAAAATCAAATCATAATTGTCCCAGTTCATATCCGGCATGATGATCGATTCCTGTTCGTCCAGAAACAGGAAGGCAGCTATGCTTAGAGCGTGCGTCAGGGCATTGGTGACCACAGGCTCGCTGAAGGCTTTGCGCGCCAGGGAGGGATTTTTTTCCTCCAATTTGGACTTCCATGCCTGACGCAGGGCCGGCAGCCCAAAGCTGGGGGCATAAAGAAAAGCCGTGGAGGACACGTCCACCATATCTTCCAGGCATTCCAGCGCAAGGGGGCTTCCGTCTTCTTCAAAAGCCGTGCCGATCGTGGCATTGATGGCCGCACCCTTGGCTTCGGCGGTTTGGCCTAAAATGCCTTGGGAAGGAAAATAGATGGACCGGCCTTTTTTGGAAAGTAACTGCATAACCGCATTGCCGGATGCGCTGATTTGTTCATTTAATGCCTGTGCCAATGGTGAAATAGCGCTCATTTTTTTGTCCTCCCCTGTTTCATTGAATTAAGATTATAAAAAAACCGCATTACCATTGCGCGTTGTAATGCGGTGGTCATGACCTGGTGGCCAGGTGAAGAAAGCTCATGGTTTTTAACGGCAGGTATTGTTAGGGTAATAGGAAGATAAGCATTTTAGCTTTCTTTGTCAAGCCTGTTTTCCCTTGGATTCAGGATTCCGCTTATTTTGGCTTATTTTTTCGCCACCAGTAAAAAAATGGGATATGTACTTATCGAGCCGTCCGGCGCCGGCCGGTCCATCTCATAGACCCGGTTAAGGGATTTAACTGTTAATCCCAGCTTTTGCAAGGTGATTTTCAGCTCCTGCGGATCAAGGCCATGATGAACCTCACCGGCTTCGGGGCCGTGAAAGCGGCCGTCCTCCGGTTCGAGATCACTGATCGCCAGCCAGCCGCCGGGATTAAGCCACGATTCCAATCGCTTCAAAGTGGCGGGAATATCCGGAATATGATGAAAGACCATGTTGCTGACAATAAGGTCAACGGGTTCGACCGCTGGCGGCACGCCATCCCGGGAAAGGTAACGCGTGGTGACATTATCGATGCCCGCCTCTTTCAGATTGGTGGTCAATACGTCGAGCATCCCCTGCGAGGTGTCCATGGCCACCACGGACTTCACCTGGTTGGCCAACTGCAAGGTCATCAGACCCGAGCCGCAGCCAAAATCAATCACGGTCATGGCAGAATTGACCGCCACGGTCCTTTTCAGACCACCGGCCACGGCATTGGCCATTTTAATACGCTTGGGATTTTGGTCCCAAGTTTTGGCGCGTTGATCAAAATAAGAAGGATCAGTCATTAATGGATGCCTCCTCTGGCGTTAATCACTATGCTGAAGAATAGAGTGTCCTCAAGGATCTAGGGGTCCTCCTTGTTGGTTCAAGGATGCTTAATCCCGGGATAGCAAGCCATTTTTCCACAATGGCGCCCCGCGGCAAAGGCAATAAAAATTTTTCCTCCTTGAACCTCACTTTTACCACTTGGCTTCCTGCCGGCCTTAATTGGCTAAGCAATCTTAAGCGCTCTCGCAACACTTCCGGCCGCATTTCACCCTTCCCGACTCCCAACAGCATTTGATAGCTTTTATCCAACAACTCATTCCCATTGGCAAGCGAATTCCAATTCTTATTAAAGACCCCGTCACGCAACAATTGTGCGGCCTGGTTGAGTTGATCCTGCGGTCCAAGGTGCCTGAGAACCAGCTTTTGCGCATAAGCATTCAGGCTGACCAGCCCCAGCCTTCCGCCCACGATCCAAAGGCTGTTTAGCCAAGTGGGCATGGTCGCTTCGGCATGGCTGATCATAATACTTACTGTAATCAATTGCAGGGCCAGCCAGGCTTTAAGTTTTCCCAAAAGTCCTGCCGGCCGCTGACCGGTCCAGTCCAAAAGCCCGCGGGGCAGGCAAATGGTTGTATCAAATTGGTGGAGATACCGCCCCCGCACCAAATTAAAGAAGTAGACCAAAATGGGGATGTGCTCATCCACCAGCAAGCGGTATTTCTCGGTCACAAGGCCGCTGGATTCATTTCTGCGCCCCAGCGAATCTGTAAAAGCGGAGTCTTTCAGAAAATAGTATTTTTTCATTAGGTTGTCGACCAGAGCTCGCATATCCCTCCGGCCTGCAGTGGGTTTCCCTGCCAGGTTCAGGGTAAAATCGTAAGCCGTTATTTTAGAAGGCCGGTTCATCCAATCATGCACGATGTAAGACCAAGGCACCACCATCCACAAGGGCGCCAGGTGGGCCAGGGTGACAAGGCTAAAAATACGCCACGCAGCTTTGATGTTTTGCCGCGGCGTTCCCTTTTTGTAATGGCTGCCGGCAAACACCAGCCACCCTGCCAGGCTGACGGCTTTGGCCCAGCTAAATAGCGCCGGATCGGTCCACTGTTTGAGCAAAGTTGTTACTACCCCGCCGGACGGATCCGCCAGCCAAGTTCCCATGACCAGTCCGGCAGCGATGAGCAGCCATATATAATTATTTTCCAAAACCTTGGAACGCGGCTGATAGGCTCTCCATGCCTGCGCTCTTTGCTGCTGATTGCTCCAATCCATTGGGTTGCTGTCATGGCGGAACCATGATAAAACCAGACGCCCCCACGCGGCCAGGTGGCAATGGAGGGCAAATAAAAAATAGGAAGCGCCTTGTCCTGGTTCCAAAGACAGCGCCGGAACTTCCCGTGGATCTGCACTCTTCTCATAAGCAGGTTGAATTGAATAAGGAGTTGGCCGTTTGACTGCTGGTGAAACGCGCTCCAGCCCGGCAGTGGTTCGATAAAATGCCGCTCTGGCCCACCCTGGAATTGCCAGCAGGTAGCCATCCTGCTGTGTAATATCACGAGCTTCACTTACGTAATCCAGGGGCTGTTCCTGTTGGTGCCGCCCTGGTAAAAGAGGGATCCCGGCTACCACATTTTCCTCAAAAACAAATGCTTGCCCGGTATATAGCGACAAATACCGTCCAGCCGCCGCCAGTTCCGCTGGCCTTAGGTAATGCGCTATCCGATTGGCATAAAAGACATCATATCCCTTCATGCCCCGCCAAGTCTGTTCCTGGGTTATATCACCAACGCGCACCTGGAACACTCGCCGTGCAAAATTTAATTTCCGGTTCAAGGTTTCCAAAACTTCGCCCGCTCCACTTTCCCGTCCCCGGGGACGTGGAGGCTGGCCGATGGCAAAAGGAGACAACCCAAGCAGGCGAAGCCTGGCTTCCCGCGCGGTATCAGGGTCTTTTTCGATCCCCAAGATTTTAATGTCCCAAGTTTCAATCGGATCCCATTCTGGATGGCGATCAAAGGAATCTATGATTTTAGCCAAAAGGGTCGCCGCTTCCTCTCCTGTGCCCCGGCCCAGGACTGCAAATCGCAAGGTTTTATCGGCCCTATGTTTCTGAATAAGAAGAGGCAATACTCTTTCCTGGAATTGCTTCTGCTGCTGCAGATTACGAGTCAGGTAGGTCAATTCTCCGCCCAACAACCGTTCTTCCCATCGATGGCGTTCGCTGGGTAAAGGTTCAGGATAAGCTTCTGGTAGTGGCCTGATCATCAGGCCTTCCCACCTCAGGATGGAGCCCCCCAATATCCTGGCTCCGGCAGCCAACAAGGCATTGTGTGCTTGAATGAATAGAGGCCATATCTGTAACACCGCCCTAAACCCCGCTCGAAGCAGGGCATTGTAACGACTGAACCAAAGCTTGGAAGTGCTGTGAGTACGATGATTGGAGATTTCATGCTCGCCATCAGATAGCCGGGAGAGCTGTAACATGATCTCATTTTGGGGTAAACGGGCCAAAGGAATGCCAAAAACACTTTGCCAGTGCGTTCGCTCCAGCTCACGACGAACATCGGCAATGGTCGTTTGATCGCTGATCTCGTCCAACAAAGGACTTAAGTAAGCCGCGGCCTGAGCCCCGGCGGCTTGCTGATCAAAGCCGGGTTTAAACCACTTATACATATCGGAGCTGATGGTGACCTCAGCACCACGGCTTAAAAAAGCAATCTGAGCCAACAGTTTGATAAATTTTACATAGCGTTTGAATTGATCCGGTTGGTCCAAGTCCAGTTTGGCAAGGTGATCGGTCAGGAAGGGGATATGGTTTTTCAGATCCAGCTTGTCCTGCAGGACTTGGCAGAGCCGATCTTTTTCTTGGCCAAAAATCCTGGGAACGAGCGTCTCCCAAATTAATCGGCGCTCAGCGCCAGTCAATGGTGCGGCTTTGGAATCAATACCAATGTCAGCCAAGGCCAAAATGCGAAAGCGGGCAAAATTCTTCTTAATTTCCGAAATGTTTTCTTCAAATGCCAGCAAGTTTTTAAGCTGCTGTAGATTGAAAATATTAAGCGTCGCTTTGGCGGCCGAGGAATCCAAAAAATTATGGAACAGCAGCAGAATGAGAGGAATCTCTTTTTGTCCGCGTCGTCCGGCCATGGCTTTTTTCAAAGCACCAAGCCGGGTTTCACCCAGGCGCACCATGCCCGCCACCGTGTGGTTGCCAATCACGCGCACAATATCCCGCCTCATGGCCGGGCTGACTTTTCCCTTCAAGAAATGATCCGCAAACTTAGCCCCGCGGGCTTCGTGCCCCGAAGGACTGGTGTCCGTCAAAAACCCCATATCATGCAAGCGCTGGGCCCACACGAAAACTTTTCCCCAATAATTGGCGGCGTGGAAATATTGTTCTACGGTTGAAGAGGTCAATTTCTCAGACGGATGCTCAAGGGTGGCATTTAAAAACTCATGGATTAATTTTAAAGCCAAACGAGCATATTCCGCTTTTTCAGCATCTGTGGCATTCGGGAGGGCATTTGAAAAATGAGCCGCATCAAGCGCAAGGGCTGCGTCCAAGTTATGATCCACGTGATCCAGGTGGGCGGCTCGATCGGGTGCCTTCTTCTTCAGTGCCTCTGCTTCGGGGAGAGCAGAAACCAAGCCGGCTTTGGGCACGTCGGGTCTATCCTGAATGAACCCCCTACTAATGATCCAATGCGCCCCATAGGACAGAGCCACGGTTAGCCAAAACGGCAGCAGATGGGCTAGGATTAATAGTACGAGAATTTCGAATGCTGCCTTTAAATTTTCTTTCGGGGTTTTTTCAATAGGCGTGCCTTCTTTATTAAACCGCTTGCCCAACCAAGATTGCAGCCATTTAATATTTAAATGACTGCCCACAAAAAACACCAGCCAGCTCCCCAGGCTGACGGCCTTGACCCAACCCAAGTTTCCGAAATCAGTTAACTGGTTACCCATGGAATGCAGAACACCATAATCCCCTATGGCCACTCCCCAAACCAAGCCGGCCAAGGCTGTCAGGCCCAGGATGGTCCCCACCAGCCCCCAGATGTAATGGTTCTCGATCCAATGAGCCGCGGCTTGATATTCTTCCCACGTCAACACCGCCCGATGCCGCGTCCGGCGCCGGGCATTGTGGAGCGTGAACCAAAGGCGAGAGGTGCCTTGGGGCTTTAACGATAACAGTGGATCGAGAACACATTTTTCTATAAGCGCCGCGTTCTGAAGAACATAAGGATCACTGTCATCGGCACGGATGGGTTTTTCCGGATCGTCCAGTAAAAACAATCCTTCGCCATTAACCGCATTCGCTTGGGACAGCAGTGGAACCCACTGGGAATCAATGGAACTAATTTGGGTCGCTTGCAAATGTTGAATAACACTTCGGGTAAGTTGAACCGGTGTTTTTATATAGCCATGGCTGGTTAATAAAATCATGACTTCATTCTCTTGTCTTACAATCGGTTCCGGCTGATGGTCCGTGGTTATATCGATGATCTTAAAAGGAATATGTTGTGATTGCAAGTACGCCCGCAGTTGTTCAAGAACAGGACCATTGACTGGTTTTAAGTCCTTAAATTTAAGGTTCTGATACTGTTGCGGAACAACAATATCACCGCGCCGCAAATGAAGGTTATTCCAACAGGCTGCAAATGGCACGAATGCCGTGCCCAACAACACTGGTCCTGATTGCAGTGACTTACCTTTTAAGGCACGGCCTAGCAGTCCTCCTTGGTGCTGCTGCACTCTGGCCAAAGCAATTTTATTAAAACGGCTGGTCATATCTTGACTTACTATTTCTCCAGGTTTGTCCGGAAAACGTTTCGAAACCGGCATGGAGGTGGTGACCGCAACCATGCTGCTGAGGAACGATGGCAGGCGGTTTTTATACTGGTCTGCTTCAAAGTGAAAGTGATTAAAAAGAGTAACCAGTTTGATTCCGTATTGAGACATGAGAAACGTCAAATGCGTAAGGTCAGCGCTGTCTTTAACATCCGTGATGATCAGTTCCCAGCCACCTCTGGATTTTTTTTGGCCATAGAAATGCATTCCCCTGGGGTCCACGAAATGAAAAGCTCCCTCGAAATCGAATTCAGGATGAACGGCTTTCGCCTGTTCCAGTGTGCCCATGTGCCAACTGACATCCCCGGCGCTGCCATCAGCCATTTGATCTTTAAAGAAAGGCGGGCTTGCCATAGCCAGATCTGCCTGGGTATAGCTGGTTTGTTCCCAGGCAGGGGACTGAGCCGGCATTTCAACCTCAACGCGTGTCATATGGTTTTTCAGTTCTTCTGCTACTTCCATAAGTTGTCGGCTGTTCAAATGACCTTCTTCCTTTAAACCTGTTCCATACTCCCATAGCCAGGGACTGGCCAACAATTGTTGCAGGCCTCCTTTTATAAAAGAATTTTGTTGAAGGTCAGGGATTTTTTTTACCAATTGGCCGTATACGTAATCAGGGGTGGTGGTATCTACTTCCTGGCCCAAGGCGTTCTGACAGGACCTGATGTCTGCCTGGATTTCTGGCCAAATCCCGTCCAAGGGCTGCCGGGCATGAGCGGGCAATTGCAGGATCTGGTTATACTTTTGCATAGCTTGCCGGTAGTGCTTCATATGGAGCAAAGCGTGGGCAGAGAAAAGTAGCCCTTCCGCGCTGAAGCGGTTCAAACTTAAAAGACGTTCCGCCAGGGTTAGGACCTCGGTCCATTGCCCCAGCTTGATCCGGCACTCTATAAGTGACGTCAAGGTTTCTTTATCACGGGGAAATATTTTTAAATTGTCCTTCAGATAGAGAATGGCCATTCCAGGGGTGCCCTGTTCCTGGTAGATTCTGGCAAGCAGTTTCCTGGCTTGGGAAGAGGTTGGATCGGCAACCAGCAATTCCTTTGTTAAAAATCGAATCAGTATAAATAGTCTGCCATAAAACACATTGCCCTGCCTGCGGGCCCATAATCGATGGTCGAGTCGGGAGTTAACATCATTGGTTTTTATTTCATTAAATATTGCATAAAGTCGCATTAAGACGGGTCTTCGCTGCACTTCACCCTTTTGCAGCAAAAACTTTTTCCCCATGGCCACCGCCTGCTTGTATCCATCCTCTGTATTAGTCATGGTCAGTGCGTGCATTTTTACTGCCACCGGCTCGCCTGCCAGTGGATAGTCACGGATAATCCGGTTAAGAAATTGCTCATACCTGCCGGCCAAGCTCTTCTCATTTTGTGATATCTCCCAATAACCATTCCAGAACCAGGCATTCTCGGGATTTTTTCCAAGATATTTTTCTGCCACCTCAGCCATGGCGTGATGATAGCCCGCTTTTATTGCATTGTCTTCCGTTTCTTGACTTAAGGCAAAGTAATCCCTGCCCAATTGCTCCAGGACAGCTAAGTTTCCGGGAAATTTATCCAGTGCCTTTTTCAAAATGGCAATACTTTCCAATTTGGTAAGCATTTTAGCGATAATAAGATAATCACCGGCAAAGGCGGCCCGGTTCAGTAAACTCTGGCAAAATAGCTGAAAGTCCTCATCCGCTCCCAGATAGTGATAAAGCGATCCCAGCCGGGCCAGGGCTGAACTGCGCAAACGCAGGGTGAGACTCTCTTCATAACTGGCGATGGCTTTCCTGATGTCAAGCGCATTTCCTGATTGATAGCCGGCTGAATAGTAATATCCCAACTGCAACAATGCCAAATCATCTTTGGGATTTTTATCAAGTTTTTTTGTATAGAAATAACGGGTAAAGTCCAAACTCTTTTTAAACTCCGGCTGAAAATCCGACCATGTTTCATAGGAGTCCATTATCCCGGAGCGAATATCCTGATGTACGGTGATCAAGGTGTGTTTGCAATGCTCCGCATTGATTTTCCAGGTTTCCGAAAGGGTGGCTTGGCGCCGTGGTTCAACCTCTTGCCGGGAAAAAGGCTCACTTTGATAATTGTTCCAGGTCACATCCACGGTCACCATTTTCCCGCTGGGTAATGTTAAGAGATTGGCAGCATGGCCAATGTCTTGCGGCCCAAAATCTTGTTCCGCCTTCTCCACACTCGTCATGGCCACCTTGAGTCCCAGACGCCCGGCCAGCACGGCAAAAGCCGAAGCGTAGCCCACGCAATTGGCTAGGCCATCATTCAGCATATGGCTCAGTTTAAAACTCCCACTGCTATATTCGGGAAAATGGGCCCGAATAATGCTGCCCAATTCGCGGGCAGCCCGTAAGTGCAGCTCATCCAGCTTGTCCAGATTACTCTGGCATGCATGCTCCAGAGCTTTGAAACGCTTACGCGCCCTGCGAATCCAGGATATTTTAATATCCTGGTTGTCGGACATCTGGCCCGTTTCATCAGGCAAGAAAGGATCTTTCCAGTTTGCGGCATCCTGGATGAAAGCTTGTATCTGTTGGTGCAACAAAATCTCGCCAAGCAAATGCTGGCTGCCGCGGGTAAGGCCTTCCATGATTTCTGTGCCAAAGGTTTTTAAATCAGGGCTTTTTGGTGTGGAGGTTGCCCTTTCCAAGCCGTTGCCCAAAGTGATCCCTCCCAACTGTTGGGACAGCTTCTGCAAATTTGTCTGTATCCTGGCGGCGGTCCGCCAATCCAACGGCGTTCGTATTAATTGAGGTACTTTGTGATGGAAACGATTTAAAAGGTCCTGAAAAACACGGCCGGCCGGCGTCTGCGGTAACCTTATTTTGTATTCATTCATCAACCATTCCATCAATTGCACAAAATCGGCTAAAGAAAATCTCCGAGTAATCGAAATGACGCTCACTTTTCCATGGCCATCTTTTTTAATTTCAAAAGGGGCCTGTGGTGGTTCCAAGGAGTCTTGAATCTCTAATTTTATGTCCCCAAACAAGGCCAGACGATAGGCAAGCTCGTCCAAAGCATATTCTTCCCTTTGCTGCAATGGGGTCTGGAGCATTTTTTCAAGTACGCTTTTTTCGGAGTTACCCTTAAATGCATGCTTGTCCCGCCACTTGGCAGCCGCCTCATCCATGCCGTTAATCCATTGCAGCCCATAGTGAAACAAGGGATAGGATACCTGGGAAAGAAAAGCGGAAATAGATTGCCCCTTTTCCGAGTCAATCCAACTATGAATGATGTAGCTTAAAGGCACCACCAGCCAAAGCGGGGCTAGGTGGGCCAGAACCAATAGTCCAAATATTTCAAGAGCCGCCATCACATTCTCTGACGGTGTATCTTCAATTGGTTCCCCTTTATTAAACAATTTACCCAGCATGGCTTGCAGCCATTTAATATTTAAATGACTGCCCACAAAAAACACCAGCCAGCTCCCCAGGCTGACGGCCTTGACCCAACCCAAGTTTCCGAAATCAGTTAACTGGTTACCCATGGAATGCAGAACACCATAATCCCCTATGGCCACTCCCCAAACCAAGCCGGCCAAGGCTGTCAGGCCCAGGATGGTCCCCACCAGCCCCCAGATGTAATGGTTCTCGATCCAATGAGCCGCGGCTTGATATTCTTCCCACGTCAACACCGCCCGATGCCGCGTCCGGCGCAGAGCATTGTGGAGGGTGAACCAAAGGCGAGAGGCGCCTTTGGCGGAGAAAACGCCTTGAGTAACGTCCTTAAAAATTGCCAATCCGTTCTCTCTTATCCCAGTAAACAACTGCCTTCCTTCCCCATCCTCGCATGCAGCGATCAGGCGATCCTGAATTTCTCCTCCATTTTTTTCCATTATGGTATCAATGGGAATCCAAACAAATTTATCCAATTCATGGTTTGGTTGCAGAGCAGGTTCCTGGTCATTATCCAAAACAACGATAACGCAACTACTTGCCACCTTATTGACTTCATCAGTAAAAACCGGCAAATACCCTTGGTGTTTTTCAACCCGCAATCCCACTTCTTCCTCCAATTCGCGCAAGGAAGTGTCACCGGGTGTTTCCCCCGAACCATCCTTTTCTTGTCTACCACCTGGGAATGTGAAGTAGCCGGTCCATTGATTCGCGCCGGACCCTCTCCGGCAGAACAACAAATGATATTTACCATTGATTCTTTTTATGACCATCGTCAATCCAGCCAGCGTATAACCCGGATAAACCTTTTCCATTTCCTCATATGTTCTATTTTGTTCAAGCACTTCCCCCAATTGTGTTCGGAGCACTTCGGGTGAAACATCCTTTTCAAATATCTTTATTTGCCGGTCATCGGAACCATCCATTTTTACATAAAGTTCCCGCAACCGATCCATAACCCCTTGATCTCCGCGGGAAGCTTGCCGGTTTTCTCTTGGTTTACCAGTAAGAATAAAAGACAAATGGTTGACAACATCAGAAGATGGAATTTCGATGTGGTAATGGGCTAGCCACTGGGGCAGGAAAATATTTAGGCCTTCAAGTTTACGCAAAAATCGGCTTTCCCGTGTTTCTTGTGCTTCATATTCTTGCCGCAAGGCAATCAGGGCATCCACATTCGCCTGCGGGAAGGGTGCTAAAATTTTTCGAATCGATGCCTCATCCTGCATGCGCTCCGGAAACATGGCGGTCAGCCGCCCTGCCCAGGCCATTTTAACCAAACGAAAAAGATCCAGGTCGGACGGCGCCAGCAGTAAAGCTAAATAAGACAGACGCCAGGTTTCGTCCGCCAAGGAAGGCTTTCCATCCGGCCGTTCCTTGGCTTTGAATAATTCGAGAATAAGTATCATTAGAGGATCTGAATCTGACAACTTGAGAAAACGGTCCATGCCGTTCTGTGGCAGAGTGATTTCAGCAAAAGTTTGGTGTTCTGAATGATCTTTTTCCGGATATTTATTCATATAAAAACGATGTTCCAAATAAACATCCAAAACGTCATACCCTTTGATACTCTCCATGGCATAAGCCAGATTCTGCCAAAAAGCCAACTTCGTTTTCTCTGGTTTTCCACTATGCCGCCCTTCTTTTGGCATCAATTTGGCAAGAAGGTTAGGAAAGGGTGCAAAGAGTCTGGCTAAAACAACAGCTTCCACCCGGCGTTTTTGTTCTTTTTCCAATTGATCATGTGGTATAGGGTCTCCCATAAGGACTTCAGGATCATCATGCACAATCAGCTTGTAAAAATCTTCAGCTTGAGAATTTTGTTCCAGCAGCAAATAAAGCAGGCCCATACCCCAAGTATGGCCGGCCACGGTTTCTCCATTTTTCTCAAACAACCCGTTTTTCTTCCAGCCTTCGTGATCCCGCTGCGGCAAAGACCAGCCGTAGAGAAGAGCTTCCATGGCCTCATCGGAAAGGCCAAATTCGGACTTTACTTTATCGAGGGTCAAGGTATTTTTCGCGATTTTCCCCGGCTTAGCTCTAACCATGAAATAATAGCTGGCAAGCCAAGCCAAAACTAATCCAAAAGTGATGATAACAGGAGTGGTCGGGGCTATAAAACTATCCACCCTTTTACTTACAGTTTTTTCATTTCCGTTTGCCCAAGCAAGACCAGGAACCACAAGCAGACCTGCCTTGACCATCGCAGGCCACTGCTCTTGGAATGCTTTGGTCAAGCTCCCTAAAAAAGACGCCGGTCGTTTGGCTTGTGCCAGCGCCTGCTTGACGCTTTGGGGCGTGCCGTAAATCGTCACCTGCATTTCCCCAAAGCTGCGACCGGCGCGCACTTCAAATTGTGTTTCTCCCAAACTGGGCAGTATCATGCCCTTTTGGGCCACCATCACCAGCAGTTCGGCTCCTGAGCCGGTTGTCACCGAATAGGCCATGCAGCCTTCGGGCAGGACGGAATGAGTACGCTCCTCAAATTCAGTGCCTGTCAATGGGCTGATGAATTTCAGACCCTCCTGGTGTTGGGCCAGCCAATGGGCCACCTCATGTTTTAAAGACAATGGAACAGAAGGTAAAACAGCATCAGCGGGCACGCCGCAGGCGACTTGCACGCTTTGTGAAAACATGACGCCTTGCTGGGGCCACGAGGGCGGGGCGAGCATGGTCTGGTTTTTGGCCAATAGTTTTTCAATCGGCAAGCGTTTGCCTTGCAGTATGGAGAAATAAGGATTGACCTGACCGAGTTTGGTCAGCCGCGGTTTGATGGACACATAGCCGAATCCCTGTTGCTCGATCTCATCCAGCAAAGCCTTGGCATGAAAGCCGCCGGTGATCACCACGGCCAAGTCCTGGTGACGGGCATTCATGGCGTGGATCACGTTGGCCGCAAAGGAGCGGCTGCGCCGGTCGGCCAAATGGTAAAAGGTTTCCGCCTTTTTCAAATAACCTTCCAGGCCTTGCAAGTCGCCTGCAAAAAACATCGTGCCTTTTGGGCCGCCCGCCTGGCGGATAAACTCAATAAAGGCCGGGATCTGATACTGGTCACGGTGTTGGCGGTAGCGTTGCAGCTCTTCCTGAGTGGCCGAGAGGTTAAGCATTTTTTCAATCAGGTCAAGACGGTCAAGCCAATGGTCCAAGGTGCGCTGCTTTTCACTGGTATAAAGCTTTTGCCGCAGGGCCTTTTCAAACTGGTCCAGCTCCACGAACAATTGGTCCAGATCGCCTTGATCAGGCTGAAACCTTGCGCCTGAAGCAAGGTACTGGTTAAGTTCAGAATAAGCGGCCATGGATTGGCCCATCCGGTTGGCCCATTGCCCCAATTGCCTCGCATAGGCTGTCAAATCAAGCCTGCCTTCTTGATAACCGCTTCGCAGCCGGTCAAAAACACTTAGTCTCGGGTTATAGGTGGCCGCTTTAAGCTGGTCAAGCATGCCGCGCAAATCCTGGCAATAACCCTGACTCTCGGCATTCAATAGTCCCCGGGCCAATTTCAGGCTTTGCTGATATTCCCCGTCATTTTCAAGGCCTACCAGATCAACCGGCCGGGCGCCGTTGGCGGCGCCATACTCCGCCCCGGTTAATTTTCCCTGGCTTAAAAAATAATCACTTACCGATTGTCGGATTTGCGGGATGGGAAAAGTCCGTAAAACATTGACATCCACCTTGCCATGAGCCCCTTCTTCACCCACCAGAGAAAGGCCGTAATGTTGGGCCAGGTAACTGATGATGGCGGCAATATGGTGCTGCACTTCCTCATTGCAATGCAGGTCTTGAATAAGCACAATAGTTTTCGCACCCGCAGCATGACTGCTTGCAATGCTTCCCCATTTGTCCGGCAGGGCCAGTTTTTTACCTTTAAGATAAAAAGAGGGTGTGGTGAGCAAACCTGAGGCATAAGTCATGCTTTCAAAGGCCCACATGGTCTGAGGCCAGAGCAGGCATAAGGACAGCAACACGGCAGTGATGGTTTGGGCTTTTTTATTCATAACACTCAACTTCAGTAGAATGGGTTTTGCGGTTTCCTAGCGTTGCTGGCTAAGTATATCAATCCCTGAAAAAGGGATCAATTTCCTGGTTATTAATTACTGAAGGTTTTGGTTTGTTAAACCGGCAAGTGTTTCATTTGACAGCATGGCAGGGGTTGAATTTTTTCCTGCCAGGCAGGGGAGTGTTGCCATAAAGAGCATGCTTCAGGGCATTTTAAAGGGTTAAGCTTACATTTTCATTTTTTTAAAGACATTTTCCGGAATGGTTTTCACGGCCAGCATGATCCATCGCCAGAACCACGGAATATAGGCTTCGTTCTTTTTCCGGTGTACGGCCTTGAGCAGGCCCTTGGCAAAGGTTTCGGGCGAGGCCATGAGCAGGCCCTGCTTAAGATGACTGGTCATGGGTGTATGCACCAGACCTGGCTTCACGGTCATCACATGCACGCCGTAGTGGGCCAAGCGGTTGCGCAAACCTTGCAAGTAGGTGGAAAAGGCCGATTTGGAAGACCCATAAATATAATTACTCTGCCGTCCCCGGTC
>CAYVTN010000013.1:0-5553 GCA_964454395.1 uncultured bacterium
CATTAAAAAGATGAAGTGCATTTTCCGGGTTGGCCTTCAGGCATTGGGCCAGAAGTTGCTCATCCACCAACTCGTCCTCAGTCAGGACCTCATTTGCGATTTGGTCTTGATTTACGTTTCTCGGGAAATTAATCATCATCACCATCTCCTTTAGTCCGGGGTTTCCCATGTTATGAAATGATCTGACTTTAGTTTAAAATAATTGTAGATACAGAGATTCAATGGTCGGTCAATTTATTGTCAAAAAGATGTCACGGCGGACATTGGCGCCGCAGGGTGTAGTAGAACGGTGTTGAATGGCTGTCTGGAGAGACCAGTGATGTCCGTGCCAGCCACCGGCCTTCACTTGACCTGGGCCCAAAACCGCGCTATGCTTGCATCAATCGCTACCACATTCAGCCATCAGGGGGAGTATACCCATGGGACGCAAACACCTTATTCTCGGAGTTGTGATTGCCGGCTTGGGCTTTTCTTTTTGCAGCCAACTCATGGCGGCCGACGATACCCCTACGCCCGCGCCAACCGCGGAAGCCATGGGACAGACGATCACGGGCGCGGCCACGCCGCAGGCGGCCCGCCCGATTGCCTTGGGAACCAGGTTCCGGATTTTCCTGGACGCCGGGAATCCGCTCCTGAAAAAACAATATTTTAAACTGCACCTGGACGGCAGGACGCCGATTGTGCAGTACATGAAAGTCATCAACAGCCATCCCCACCAGACGGCCTTTGCCGGACGGTGCACCCTGCTGGCAAAGGACGATACGGATCATTATGCACTCAGCGTGGTCAAGCTGGGCGGCGTCTGGAATGCCGAGGGCGAGGGGGGCGAACAGCTGAAGAAAGTGGATCTATTTTCAGAAGCTGATTTGATTTTTGAAGTCCTGGCTACACAAGGCGCCGGCTATTTTGAATTGCTTTTGGAAAAACACGGTGAGACAAACGGCCGAAAGGATTGAAAAAGGGGACGCTTAAGCAGCAAATGAAAATTAAAAGGGCCAAGTAATGATTGGCGTTATCTCATGCCCGGCACCTGGTTGGTATCATTTTGACAACAATCACTGAGTCTGTCGAAGTGAGTGGTCTGTGACACGCCCCCTGTTACCCATCCCCACCGGCTTTTTTCAATTCTTCCCTCATGGTCTGAATCACGGCCTGTTCAATAATCTCCCTGAAACTGTAGACCATCCGGTTAAGCACTTCCAAATTCATGTCCGAAGGACAAGCGGCCACCGGAGCGGGAGTGAGAATCACGGCCATGCGTTCTTCATTGCCGAAAATAGGCAATTCCTTAAGCAAAATCCGGCTGTCAATTTTCACCCTGGCATAGCCCACAATAGTGGAGGAAAACCATTGCGTCCGGCGAATGCTGATGGAAAGAGAGGGTAGAGAGGGCATCATTAATATCCTTTTATCTTTCTGGCCAAAATGATGTACACTTCAGTGGGTGTTGATAACCTACTAAAATGGGTAGACTAAAAGTACCATTTTCAGGATACTTTGTCCATGAAAAAAGACCCTGTCCTCGTACAATTTGGCGAAAGGCTGAGGAAAGAAAGAGTTAAACGCGGCCTGTCGCAGGAAAAGCTCTCCGAACTGGCCGGATTAAACCGCAATTCGATTGGAAATATCGAGCGGGCGGAAAAGAATGTGACTCTAAAAAGTCAACATCAAAGGAATATTCTTTCCATAGCATTGCAGCCATCCATCCTTAATAGTCGTTACTTTCCGCCGGATAATGACCACACACTCATTTTATTAATTCTTTAGACGAGAACCATATTTCCGATAAATCGCTTGAGATGCCGAACCAGCCAAGCCGGGCTAAAAATGCAGGGCATAATCCGCGTTCAGCCGGTAAATACGCTTGCCCGGCAGATAGTCGTCATGGACCAGGTCATAGTCGCGGGAGTTTTCAAAAATGTTCAGCACGGCCAGGGTCACGTGCCAATCTTGGGCATTGATACCCAGGCTTACATCGTATTCCTTCAGCCAGGGTGCCTTTACGACGCTCTCGGTACCCTCGTTCTGCCGAACCCGCTGCGGATAACGATCGGCGTGGGCATAAAAATTCAGGAAAAAGATATCCTGATGCAGCCCGAGCATGGCATTGACGATATCGGCGTTACCTTCCGCCCAGACCGCATGCTGGGGCACGCCCACGGAGTATAAATTTTCCCGGGTGTAATTCAACGTCACGTCCAAAAAGGGCAAGGGCTTTAGATTGGTTTCCAATTCCAGACCGCGGCCGATGCGGGAATTGTCGTTCGACCAGGAAATTTCGGATGGTGCGCCATTAAGTTGGCCCGAATAGATCAAGCCGGGCCCGGAAAGCAGGGAACTGAATACACTTAAATCCGGTGTGTAGATATACAAGGGAGTGAAGTGCTCGTCAAATTGAATCTCGTTTTGGGTGATCCAATAAAAATAGCGGCCGGTCACCTCGGCCCATTTTTCGGGTGTGTAGCTCAGGCTGGCCTCGGCTTGCTGAATACCTTCAGGCTGCAGGTCCCGATTTCCGAGTGCGGTGTAGAAACCATAACTCGCGTCCGTGAAACGTTCCAGAAACACGGGCGCCCGGTAGGCGCTGCCATACATCAGCTTGGCCTGCAGGTTGGAAAGCGGCTTGTAAATGGCGCTCAGCCGCGGACTGAAATTACCCTTGTAGTCCGTGTTGTAGTCGTAGCGTGCGCCCGCCAGCAGGATCATGTTGTCCAACAGGTGGTATTCATCCTGCAGGAATAGGGCATAATTTTGATCGGACTCGCTGGGATCGTAAAAATAATTCAACTGCGCCCAGTCCCAGGTAAAGCTCAATCCGGCCAGCAGGTAATTGTTTTGGGGCCAGCTCAGGTCGTACTGCGCTTCAGCCAGGAATTCGTTCATGGGGCCGTCCCCGATGGGAATGATCTGGCCCGCGGTGTTGGTGGCCAGATGCATGGCGGCATCGATATCGATGTAAGCGCCGCCCACGGCATTGGTGGCGAGTTGCGGAAGCCCCCCCTGGTCGGAGAAAATCAAGGACACGCCCGGAGGAAGATCGGCGGTGCTGTTGATGGCATGGCGCTGGATATCATAGGCCGCCGACATCACCGTACGGTTGCTGCAATAGGTGTCCTCCAGCCGGAAGCTCAGTTTGGAAGCTTCGTTCAGTTCCCAATTGTACTTGGTATCCGCGAACCATAGATCCTCCAGCCCGCGGTTGTCCGGGGTGGGCGAGGAAAAGGATCCGATCCATGGTTCGGACATGCTTTCATAGCCGGTCTTCAAGCTCCAGAGGTCTTTGTAGGCAAGGTTGATATGCGCCCGCTTGCCGTAATAGAGTTCATTGGGCCGGTCGAAGTTGATCGGATCAAGGCCGAACTCGCGCCAATAGTCGGCGCTGACCACGTAGTCCCAGGGGCCGGTTTTCCGGCCGTAACTCAGGGAATACAACTGGCCCAGCTCTTTTTTGCCAGCCAGCAGCTGGTCCAGTTGGGATAGCTGCAGGTCGTCCATTTGATTGCTCAGGCTGACCTCGGTGTGCAGGCCGTTCAACTCCTGACCGGTTTTGGTGATGATGTTGACCACGCCGGCATAGGCATTGGCGCCGTAGAGCGCGGAGCCCGGGCCTTTGATGATTTCAATCTGGCGGATATTGGTGAGTGGCAGGCTGTAATCCGGAGGGGAGTTGCCGAAATCCAGCAGGTTCAGCTTGCGGCCGTCGAGCAGCACCAAAATCTTGTTGCTGTACGTGGACTCAATGCCCCGGACGCGCATGGAAGGCAGGACCCCCTCATTGGCATAGGAAATGCCGCAGGTGTTGAGCAGAAGTTCCCGTAAGGTCAGGCTGCCTTTTTCGCGAATCTCCTTTTCCGTGATGACGATGACACTGCCCGGAACTTCCGACAATTTTTCCGGATGCTTGGTGGCCGTGATGGTCGTATACTCCTCGAACAGAAGGAGTTCCTTGGGAGAAGTATCAATGCCGGAAGTTGCCGCTTGGCCGTTGTCGGCTCGGGCGGACGGCGTCCAGAGCAGGGGAATTATCAGAACAGCCAGGAGCAGGTTTCTGAAGGGCATCATATGCTTCCTCCTTAAAAGTATAAGGGAAGTATCGGGTGACCGTATGATGCCTTTAGCTCTATAAGTTCAGTTTTTACATATCTATAGAACGTGTTTCAAAAGTCCTTTTCAATCTCGCGACAAGCCCCCTGCATGCATTTAAAAAAGCCGCTGCCTCCATCGGGCCAAAGCCGCCCAAATCTGTGGAATACCGGTGGCCGGCACCAACCGGTCCACGGAAAGCACTTTTTCCAAAAATGACCATCGGCTATATTCGCCATCCCGGCAAGTTCTCAGCCGAAATCCACTGATTTTAAAACGCGCAATCAAACCAACTGGTTCCCGGCTAAGAACTTGCCGGGATGGCGGCTTCAATAAAACCGGCCTTTCCGCAACAAGAGTGATTTAAGAGAAGAGGAGGGAAAAGGCGGCATGAAAAATTCGATGTTGGCACAATGAAGAAAGCTGTATAATGTTGGATTTTTAAGCGGCGGCGGTCACCTTTTGAATGAAAGGCTATTTTAGAAAGGAAGTGCTTACGCTATGAACCAGGGACTAATTGCAAAAGCATCAACAATGATCAATGCTCCGGTCGCCATGGTATGGGGAGCGTTGACCAAACCAAAAATTATCAAGCAATATATGTTCGGAACGACCGTGGTCACGGATTGGAAAGTCGGCAGCTCCATCGTGTGGCAAGGTGAATGGCAAGGCAAGCCGTACGAAGACAAGGGGAAAATTCTCCAACTGGAAAATGAACGGATACTGCAATACAGCCATTTTAGTCCGCTCTCCGGCAAACCGGACCTTGCTGAAAATTATCATATCGTTACTATAGAACTTAAAAGCAGTGGAAGTCAGACCAGCGTAACCCTTTCGCAAGACCATAATTTAACGGAAACGGACCGCGGCCATTCGGAGAAAAACTGGCGGATGATGCTTGCTGGCCTGAAAAAGTTACTGGAGGACAACCGAGTACGCCCAACTTAATTTGGAGGACCCGGCCACCATCGAGGCATTAAAAACGCTCAAAATAAAAGTTATCCCCTTTCAGTGAAACAGGGGTGAAGATACGGCACATAAGCAGGGCAAAAGCGGGACATTAACAACATAACAACTTAATTGACAGGGGATTGAAACGCTTTCCTGTTAAATAACTTGAGTCTGCAGCCAATTCACAATTTTCTGGGCAGACGCCGGTGGCCGGCACCAACCGGTTGACTAATTTAAACGCTTAGGGGAAGGATGAAGGAAAATGCATGGAAACCACTTGTACTTTTAGGCCCGGTGGGGTACAAAATATTCACACCACCATCAGGTTCAGGGAGGACCAGGCTGTTGAAAAAAGAGTTCCGCACCTACATGAAAGACCACGTCGTGCTTTTCGACGGCGCCATGGGCACCATGCTGTACAAAAAAGGGGCCTATATCAATCAATGTTATGAAGGACTGAATCTGACCGCACCCAAGATGGTCGGTGACATCCACGAGGAATACGTCAAGGCCGGGGCG
>CAYVTN010000013.1:5563-18391 GCA_964454395.1 uncultured bacterium
CCGCGAGTACGTCAAAGCGGGAGCCGAGATTCTCGAGACCAACACGTACGGGGCCAATGGCTATAAGCTCAAAGGCTACGGGCTGGACAAAAAAGTGGCGGAGATCAACCAGGCGGCCGTGAGGTTGGCTCAGGATGCGGCTGGAGAAAATCACTGGGTGGCCGGATCAGTCGGCCCCTTGGGCGCCTATTTGAAACCGCGCGGGCCCATAGCCCTCAAGGAAGCCCGGCAGCTCTTCATGGAGCAGATCAAGGCGCTCATTGAGGCCGGGGTGGACTTGATCATTCTCGAAAGCTTTGTTGATCCCAGTGAACTGAAGCTGGTGGTGGAGATTATTCGCGGCCTGAGCAACCTGCCCATTATTGCCCAGGGCACCTTCAATGAAAAAAACGAAACCGCCATCGGCACCACGGTGGAAACCTTTCTTTGCGAGATCGGGGCGCTCGATATTGATGTTATCGGTTTTAACTGCTCCACCGGCCCGGCGCCCATGATCGGCCTGTTGGAAAAAGCGGTGGCCCTCACCAACAAGCCCATTTCCTGCATTCCCAATGCCGGGTTTCCCAAAGTGGTGGAAGGCCGTTACATGTACCTGGCCTCATCGGAATACATGGCGGAGTACGCCAAGCGTTTCATCCAGACCGGCGCGCGCGTGGTGGGCGGGTGCTGCGGCACGGGGCCCAAGCATATCAAGGCCATGCGCAGCGCCATCCGCGCTTTGTTTCCGGGCAAACAGGATTCGGAGCTGGGCGCCGTGTGCGTCTCCGAGGGCGCGGGCGCAAGACAGCCTGAACCCCCCATGTCGGAAAAATCCAATTTTGGCAAGAAATTGGCGGCCGGCCAGTTTGTAACCTCCATTGAAATTACGCCGCCTAGAAGCGCTGATCCTGCAGGCGTGCTGGAAAAGTGCCGTTATCTCAAAGCCCATGGCATTGACGCCGTCAACATTCCCGACGGGCCGCGCGCCTCGGCCAGGCTCTCGCCCCAAGTGCTGGCCATGCTGGTGGAAAAAGAAGTGGGCATTGAGGCGGTGTTGCATTACACCTGCCGGGACCGCAATATCATCGGCATGCAATCGGACTTGCTGGGCCTGCATGCGGCCGGCATCCGCAACCTGCTGATCATCACCGGCGATCCGCCCAAGGTGGGCGACTATCCTGAGGCCACGGCGGTCTTTGACGTGGACTCCATCGGCCTGACCAAAATCGTGTCCGGCCTCAACCACGGCCAGGACGTGGGCGGCAATCCCATTCCCCAGGCCCTGTCCTTTTTAAAAGGCGTGGGCGTCAATCCGGGGGCCATCAACCTGGAGCAGGAGATCGAACGGCTTCATCAAAAGATCGACGCAGGCGCGGAGTTTGCCATTACGCAGCCGGTGTTTGATCCCGAGATCTTTCTGCGCTTCAAGGAAAAGCTCACGGACGTGACCATTCCCGTTATTGCCGGCGTATGGCCGCTCATGTCCTATAAAAACGCGGAGTTCATGAACAACGAAGTGCCCGGCGCCACGGTGCCTGAACCCATCCTGGAGCGCATGCGGCGGAAAGGCAGCGGTCCGGAAGCCCAGCAGGAAGGTGTCAAAATTGCCGGTGAAGCCCTTCACCTCATTAAAGCCCATATTGCGGGCGTGCAGGTCTCGGCCGCTTTTGGCCGGGTCGATTTGGCGGTGGAGGTCATGAAGGCCGGCGGGATTGAACTGCAGGCCCTCCAGGAGACCTGAGGTGCTGTGGCAACGATGAAGCATCCTTTGGAAACACAACTGCAACCGCTTATGCAGGCACTGTTGCCCCGGCAAGGACGGATGGTGGTGGGCGTGTCCGGGGGCGTTGATTCCATGGCCCTGCTCACCTTGCTGGTCCATTTGGTGCCGCAGGCCGCCAGGCGGCTGAAGGTGGTGCATGTCCATCATGGCCTGCGCGGCCGCAGTGCTGATCTGGATTTGCGCCTGGTGGAACAAGCGGCCCGGCGCCATGGTCTGATGTTTTCAGCTTTTCACGGGAATGCCAGCGCGGAAGCAAAGAAACAAAAAAAATCTCTCGAAGACGCAGGCCGCCTGATGCGCCACCGTTTTTTTCTGCAGGCTGCGCGTCAAGCCCGGGCCGAGGCCGTGGTGCTGGCGCAACATCTGGATGATCAGGTGGAAACTTTTTTAATGCGCTTGCTGCGCGGCGCAGGCAGCCATGGCTTGGCCGGCATGCAGGCCAGGCGGCCTTTTCCTCACCCCCGGGCACCGCAAGACTTGATGCTCATCCGGCCGCTGTTGGATGTATCCAAAGCCCAATTGGAACACTATCTGCGCGATCAGGCGGTGCGCTGGCGCCAAGATGCCAGCAATGACCAGCTCCACTTTACGCGCAATCATATCCGCCATCACCTGCTGCCTCTAATAGAAAAAACCTACAACCCCGGCATTAGAAATACCTTGGCCCAAACCATGACCAGCCTGGCCAGGGAGTCCGATTTTATTGACCGCGAAATTCAAAAAAAAAAGCGTCAGGTGGTGCCTCTGCTCACGCTGCAAAAGGCCACGGTGGATTTGAGAAAATTCCGGTATCTTCATTCTGCCTTGCAGTGGGGGCTATTAAGCCGGCTCTGGGATGAACTCCATCTGCCGGACAAGTCGCACTATCATCTGCAGCAGTTGATGACCGCCTGTCATCACGGTCATGCCGGCCTGACCCTGCCCGGCCGGTGGCAGGCCCGGACTGATCAGCAAAGCCTGCACATAACAGCCCTGCAGTCCAGAAAAAAGCCCGGTCAAGAACCAGTGCCCCTGAAAACGGGTCAAAATAAAATTTCATCGCTGGGGATCACGGTAACCGTCGCCACCGTGGCTGTTCCTGCAGTTGTACCTAAAAAGCGTGGCAGCAGCACGGTTATAATTGACGGCGGAAAAGGCAAACACTTGCAGGTGCGCAGTGTGAGGCCGGGAGACAAAATGAAGCCTTTGGGCATGAAGGGCAAGGCAAAAGAAGTCCGGAAAATTTTAAGCGAACTCAACCTCAGCCCTGAGATCCGGCGCCATTGGCCGGTAATTCTTAATAATAAGGAAATTATCTGGGTCTATCAAGGTCCGATTGCAGAATCAGCCAAAATAACTGCCACGACAAAAATTACTAAAAAAATTACCCTACACCTGCCGTAACTATAAAGGCCATGATGCTCAAGTATTTTAATTTTTCTTACTCAAATTTTAAAAAGTGTTTCATATATTAACATGATCAAGGAAAAAAAGTTGCCAGGCCTGATGGGGTGTGTTACGATGAAAAACCTTAATTATTTCCGGATTTTTCGTAAAATTGGCGGTTTTATGACCGATTATTGAATTCTTCAGCATCAAAATCACATGGTTGTTTTGGGAGGTTATTTGTGAATAATTCTTTAAAGACCCTTTCATTTTGGTTGTTCATTTTTGTGATTGTGGTCATGGTGGTTAATTATTTGAATTTGCCTAACCGCATGGCCCCTAAACAATATACCTATTCCGAATTTTTACAGAATGTTAATCAAGGTGAAATCAGTAAAGTTCAAGTTGTGCAAAAAGGCACGGATGGTAAACAATTAAACGGCGTGCGCAAGGACGGCACCCATTTTTCGCTGGTGGCGCCCAATGATGATCCTGCCATGTGGCAGGACCTGCATGATCACCATGTGGAAATCACCAGCAAGTTTCCCCAGGAATCACCCATGCAATGGCTGGCTACCTTTTTCTTTTCCTGGGGGCCGGTGATTGCCTTTATCCTGTTCTGGCTTTATTACCTGAATAAAATGCAAGGCGGCGCCGGCGGCGCCATGGCTTTTGGCAAGAGCAAAGCCAAGCTTCAGACGCCAACCAACAAGGCTAAAATTACCTTTGCCGATGTGGCCGGCGTGGATGAAGCCAAGCAGGACCTGGAAGAAATCATCGAATACCTGAAAGACCCTTCCCGTTTTCAAAAATTGGGCGGCAAGATTCCCAAGGGCGTGTTGCTGCTGGGGCCTCCGGGCACGGGCAAGACCTTGCTGGCCCGGGCCATTGCCGGCGAAGCAGGCGTGCCTTTTTTCAGCATCTCCGGCTCGGACTTTGTGGAGATGTTCGTGGGCGTGGGCGCGTCGCGCGTGCGCGACCTGTTTGAACAAGGCAAGAAAAACGCACCCTGCATTATCTTCATTGACGAGATTGATGCCGTGGGCCGCCATCGCGGCGCCGGTTTGGGCGGGGGCCATGACGAACGGGAGCAAACCCTCAACCAATTGCTGGTGGAGATGGACGGCTTTGAAACCAACTCGGGCGTGATTCTGATCGCCGCCACCAACCGGCCTGATGTGCTTGATCCGGCCCTGCTTCGGCCCGGCCGTTTTGACCGCCAAGTGGTGGTGGACCGGCCTGATCTCACCGGACGGGTGGGCATCTTGAAAGTGCACACCAAGAAGATCGTGCTTGACCATGACGTGGACCTCAATGTGCTGGCCCGGCGCACACCCGGATTTTCCGGCGCCGACCTGGCCAACCTGGCCAATGAGTCGGCCCTGCTGGCCGCGCGGCGCAATAAAAAAGCCGTCTCCATGGCTGAGATGGAAGAAGCCATTGAACGGGTGCTGGCCGGACCGGAACGCAAAAGCCGGGTCATTTCGGAGAAGGAAAAAAGGACCATTGCCTTTCATGAATCGGGCCATGCCTTGGTGGCCAAGCTGCTGCCGGGCACCCATCCGGTGCACAAAATATCCATCATTCCGCGCGGGGCTGCGGCCTTGGGCTATACGCTGCAACTGCCCACGGAAGACCGCTTCCTCATGATGCGCGAGGAACTGCTCAATGAGATTTCCATTCTCTTGGGCGGCCGGGCGGCGGAAGAGTTGGTCTTCAAGGAGATCTCCACCGGCGCGTCCAATGACCTGGAAAGGGCCACTGAGACCGCCCACCGCATGGTGTGCGAGTATGGCATGTCCTCCGAATTGGGGAACATGACCTTTGGCCGTAAAGACCGGGAAGTGTTTATTGGCAAGGACTTGATGAAAGAAAAAAATTACAGCGAACAGACGGCCCAGGAAATCGACCATGAAGTGCGCAAAATCGTGACCAATGCCTACGAGCGGGTCAGTGCGCTGCTTAAGAAGAATCAAAGCAAACTGGAAAAACTGGCCGCGACCCTGCTGGAAAAAGAAATCATCAACGGCGATGAGGTGGATGCCATCATCAACAGCAAAGGCAAAACTTCGAGTGCCGGCAGGTCTGCCAAGAAAGAAGAAAACGCCTAGGGCTTGAGCAATTAGATTCTGTATTTCCGACATCTGCGTTTTTTCGTGGATAAGTTAAGCCGTAGGGGCACGGCATGCCGTGCCCCTACCCACGCCAAAGACAGCAAGCTGCAAGACCTTGCAAGTGTTTGCTCTTGGCTTGGCCGACTTGGTTTTTTCAGCCCCCACCCATCAGAAAGGATACTTGAGACAGATGGGGCAACATCGTCTAAAGTTAACCTGCGGTTCTTTTCAATTGAACCTTGACCAACGTCCCCATGTGATAGGCATTATCAATTTAACCGATGATTCCTTTTCAGATGGCGGCCGCTACACTACCCCGCCAAAAGCCTTTACCCATGCCCGGCAGCTGGTGGCCCAAGGTGCGGATATTCTCGATCTGGGCGCTGAATCCACCCGGCCCGGCGCCCGGCCCGTCACTGCCGAGCAAGAACTGCAACGGCTGCTGCCTGCTTTCAAGCGCATTAAAGCCCTGTCCGTGCCCGTCTCCATTGATACCTACAAACCGGAAGTGGCCAAGGCCATGGTGGCGGCCGGCGCGCATATCATTAACGATGTGACCGGCGGCCGCAATCCGGAGATGCTGGCAGTGGCGGCCAAGGCCAAGGTGCCCATTATCCTGATGCATATGCGCGGCACGCCCCGGACCATGCAGCGCGCGCCCCGCTATCGTGATGTGGTGGCTGAGGTCAAAGCCTATTTGCAGGCTGCCGCCCGGTCGGCACAGGCTGCGGGCGTGGCGCCAAAAAATATTGTCCTTGATCCTGGTATCGGGTTCGGCAAGACCCTGACCCACAATCTGCGGCTGATCAAGGACCTGGATCAGCTGGTGCAATTGGGCTATCCCGTTCTGGTGGGACCTTCGCGCAAAGCCTTTATTGGCAAACTGCTGCAAGGCCTGCCGGCAGAGCAGCGCGACTGGGGCACTGCGGCGGCCGTCAGCCTCAGCGTGGCCCATGGCGCCCATATGGTCCGGGTTCATGAGGTTAAGGCCATGGCCATGGTCTGCCGCGTGGCCGGCGCCATTGCCCAAGGCCGGGCGTTGGGAAGTGGGCGCTGATGCAGGAATGGGCCCATTTCTTTCAGCCGCTTCTGGGCTTTCGCTGGCAGGATGCAGTGGACATCATCCTGGTCAGTTACATTATTTACCGAATTCTGGTCATGGTGCGCGACACCAAAGCCATGCAGATGCTCAAAGGCTTTATGGTGCTCATCATCGCGGCCTTCATAGGGTCACAATTCGAATTCTATACCATCAACTGGCTGCTCACCAGCCTGTGGGCGGTGTGGCTCATTTCCTTTGTGATCATTTTTCAACCGGAATTGCGCCGCATGCTGGTGACCCTCGGCCATCGCCGCATGTTTATCGGCCTGCTCAAGGAAGAGGAAAGGCTTTACAAGGAAATCACGGAAGCCTGCCGGGTCATGGCCCGCCGCAAGATCGGCGCCCTCATTGTTTTGGAACGGGACGTTAATTTAAAAAATTATATTGAAACCGGCACCAGCCTGGACGCCGAACTGACGGCGGAGTTGCTGGTCACCATTTTTGTGCCCCGTACGCCCCTGCACGACGGTGCGGTGCTGATACGTGAAAACCGTCTGGTGGCCGCGGGCTGCATTTTGCCTTTGTCCCAGGAAAGCACCATCTCCAAAAAATACGGCACCCGCCATCGCGCGGCCATCGGCATTACGGAAGAGTCGGACGCCGTGGCCGTGGTGGTCTCCGAGGAGACCCACAGCATTTCTTTGGCCGTGGGTGGCAAGATGACGCCGGCCATTGATCCCCAGACCCTGGAAGAAATGTTAACCCTCTACGGGCCCAAGCGAGGTTAGGCGATGCGCTATTGGCAGAAACGGCTGAAAAAAATCATCAAGGAAAAAATGCTGGCCGACTGGCGCTACAAATTGGCGGCCTTGGCTGCGGCCATGGTGGTCTGGATCTATGTGGTGGGCCAGCAATCCATGCAGGCCGTGTTCCGGGTGCCCGTTTATTTCCAGAATCTTCCGGCCAACACGGAAATGGTCAGCCAGAAACTGGAAACCGTACAGGTGACCATTGCCGGACGGCGTGACCGCATTCTCTCCCTCAAGGAACGGCAGGTCTGGGTCTCCATTGACCTGACCGGCATGCATGCAGGCCGCAACCGCTACAAGATCAGCCGTAATGATGTGGTGGTGCCGGCCGGCATTGAAGTCAAGGATTTCACGCCCAAAAAAATAAGGATCATTCTTAAGACTGTCCGAAAAGAAGAGACTTCCGAATCTGCTATTAATTAAATCGCTACTTTGTCGATATTAAAGCTAGGCCATGGTGTGCCAATGCCTGTCTTGGCATTGGCTGTCCGAACGGCCAATTCCGGGAAAGTCTTCCTGTTTTGAGGCAGGTACAACCGTGGGCATAAAAAGGCAACCCGACGCGTCCAACACTAAAACCAACGGCTTCCCGGGCGGCAAGCGGTTGAAAACGATGCTTACCGTCAGCCTTTGCCCTTTGTGGGAACTGATCCCAATCCTGCGGGAACAGGTGGAAAAAATGCTGATGCTTCTGGTGGCGGACTACAATGCCGTTCAAAGAATCATCATCGCTGTTTCCGAGTTGCTGGAAAACGGCGTCAAGTATACAACCGCAGGCGCTATTGTATTATCGCTGGCCTTTGCCGAAGATCCCGGCCGGATAATGGTCAAGGTGACCAACAAGAGCAGTGTTCGCCATATCCGGGTATTGAAGCAAGTGGTGACGGGGATGCGAAAAGCAGACCGGCAGACTTTTTACATCGAAATGCTGAAACAACGACATCAGCGCCGCAGCATGAGCCGAAAAGGCATTGCCCGCATCAATTTTGAGTGCAACGGCCGGTTAAAAATGACAACGACTCCGGACCGGACCGTTCAAATCGAAGTGTTATTTTTTCTGGAGGAACGTGGATGATGAGAAACCTGAAAATGGATGACGAACATTATATTCTTTCCTTGAACCAAAATACCATCATCGTCATGGGCGACATCGACAGCCGCAATCCCAGTGATGTGCTGGGGGTTTTTCTTAATCGGGTACACCAAGCCGCGGTGGATGAAAAAATCCCGGAAATAAACGTGGACGTTAAGAAACTGGGGTTCATCAATTCCATTGGCATTAAGGAGTTCACCACTTGGATCATGCAGGTGGACCAATCGCCGGAAACGGAAACATATAAAATTAACTTTATCATCAATCCTTGCCTGCAATGGCAGAAACTGACCTTTACCTCCTTGAAATGGTTGAATGAAAAGTATATAGATCTGCGGGAAGGCCAATAACCTTCCGTTTTTTCTGCTCTTAAAAAATACCCCTTGGGTGCCCTGGTTGCCATTGTTAAAAGCCTCAAGGTCGTTCAACTTTATTCTTCCACAGATCCTTTTTCCCACCCCTAAAAATGTGCGAATTACCCCAAATGATTCTTCAATGCGGGTCAATAACAATGTTTTTACGAGACCGGCCTAACTACTCAGGTCTCTTGCGTATCCAAGGTGCGCTATTTACGCTCAATATGTTCGAAATGACCTGAGTAGTTACAGACCGGTAATTTAATCGCCCGACAGCCACATTAGCCATTGACGCTCCCAGGGGCGTGGGGTATGATCTTGCTCGACCTCGATGACATGAGAAGGGGCCCTATGGGCGAGATTGTTTTACCTGAACCAGTCCGGCCTTTGGCAGGATTGTTGGCCGATGATCGTGAAACGTTGGTTTCCATTATTGCCACCCTGAGTGCTGAGTGGGGAAGCGTCAACCGGCAAAGTCCGGTCAGGCTGTTTGATTATACCCGTTATTACGAAAAAGAAATGGGTCGGGAATTATGGCGGCAGTACGTGGTGTTTGAAGGGCTCTATCCTGCCGAGCATCTGGTGAAATGGAAACAATGGAGCAATGAGCTGGAAGTGCGTTTTGGCCTGAACGGCCGCCGGGGAAGGCGGGTCAATATTGATCCCGGTTATCTGGCGCCCGGCAAATTGGTGCTGGCCAGCACCAAGGATTATGCGCACCGGCTTTATTTGGACCATGGCATCTACGCGGAAATCACCTTAAAAATCGAAAAAAATAAATTTACATCCTGGCCTTGGACATATCCTGATTATGCCGGCATGGTGCTTTTTTTTGATGAGGCCTATCAGGATTATTTAATCGCCCTCAAACAGGCCAAACCTGCAAATTGACGGACGAACGCAAGTTTTCGACAAGGCGGGAAATACAGGAAGGAGAAGGCAAGTGGAGGCATTACGCAATGCAGGCATCGTTGGAACAGGAAGCTATATCCCCAGCAAAGTCCTGACCAATCATGATTTGGAAAAAATGATGGATACCAATGACGAATGGATCACCACCCGGGTGGGTATCAAGGAGCGCCATATTGCCGCGCCTGAAGAGACCAGTTCCACCATGGGGGCGACGGCGGCCAAGGCCGCTTTGGCTGATGCCCGCATCGGTCCGGAGGATTTGGATTTAATCATTACGGCCACCATTACACCGGACATGCCCTGGCCGGCCACGGCCTGTTTCATTCAGCGCCAGTTGGGGGCGGTCAATGCAGCCTGTATGGATGTGGAAGCTGCCTGTACCGGATTTATTTACAGCCTGGTGCTGGCCAAGTCCTTTGTCGCCACGGGCATGTATAAAACCATCCTGGTGGTGGCGGCTGAAACCTTGTCGCGAATTACGGACTGGGAGGATCGCAACACCGCAGTGCTGTTTGGCGATGCCGCCGGCGCGGCCGTGGTCCAGGCCGTGGGAGAGGGAAAGGGCATCCTGTCCAGCTATCTTGGCTCGGACGGCAGCAAAGGCGAGCTCTTGGAGCTGCCCGCCGGGGGGTCGCGCCTGCCTGCATCCCATGATACGGTGGATCAGCGGCTGCATTATATGAAAATGCGGGGCAACGAAGTGTTTAAATATGCGGCCAAGGCCATGGCCAGTGCCAATAAGAAGGCGCTTGAGGCGGCCGGCATATCAGTGGAACAACTGGATTTGCTTATTCCCCATCAGGCCAATATGCGCATCATTGAAGCCGCGGCCCGGCTCTCCCGTTTGCCTATGGAAAAAGTTTATTTGAACATCGCCAAGTACGGCAACACCTCGGCCGCCACCACGGCGGTGGCCCTTGATGAAGCGCGCCGGGAAGGGCGAATCAGGGAAGGGTCACTTTGCCTGCTGGTGGCCTTTGGCGGCGGTTTTACCTGGGGCTCCTGTTTGATGCGTTTTTAACGCAGGCCGGGGATTTTCCGGGTATTGATTTGAATCAGCGGCAGGGGCATGCTAAACTTAAAAAAGGACTTTAGGCTCCGGAGGCAACGATGGGCATTTTAAATTACCGGAAATACGCGCGGGTGGAAGTGCATTTGCCCATCCATTTGGTCCTGCAGGGGCAGGAGGCCGAGGCTTTTCTCAGCAATTTAAGCGAAGAAGGCTCCAATCTCATTGCGGAAAAAGCCATTCCCGTAGGCACCACCATGGAATTTGATATGGAGCTGCCCGGCACGGATCAGCCCACCCATGTGCGGGCGGACGTACTTTGGACCAGATCGGTTCAAGAAGAAGGCAAGGCCATGTATGCCCACGGCCTGTTATACAACCGCATCTTCCCGGAAGACCGTAGCCGCCTGCATGCCTTTATCAACAATGCCATGAGTTACTAAAGGCCCATTTGGTCGGTGCCTGGTAAATTTCTCCGCAGCAAGCTGGAGAACATTGGCACAAGCCGCCCGATATTGCTTGATATATTGAAATTCTAAAACAAACTTGCTGTGCTTCAAGAGACCTGCTACAATTAAATTACTATTATTTCAGGTGACAGCGCATGATGTTAAAAAAACCGGTGCTGGTAATGATTCTGGCCGCAACTGTTCTGCTGGCGTTGGGGTATAGCGGCCATGCCGAAGTGTACGGCGACAAGAGAAGCAAAATTTACCATGCCCAAGGTTGTCCTGAGATTGCCAAGATCGATAAACCCTATTTACAAGTCTTTGGCAGTGAGCCCGAAGCTGAAGCCCACGGGTATTATCCCTGTCATCAATGTTTGCCTCCTTTGGTGCAAAGCATGCAGCACTTGGAAGGCCGGCAAAAACATGCCTTGCCAATAGCCAAAATCCGGGAATTTATCGGTGACCGGAAAAACAAAGTGGTTCATCAGCCCTGGTGTCCGCAGGTGAAGAAACTGTCAGCAGCGGACAAGGTGGTCTTTAAGGATATTGATAAGGCCTGGGCCGACCATTACACGCCCTGTCCGGAATGCCATCCTCCGGTCAAACCTGAAAAATTAAAGACCGGCAAGGACAGCACGCCCAAGTCGGACAAAAGTATCGAGTTGGAGCCTGAATTGGGCACCGACTAATGATGCCAATAGAAGGAGAAGCCAATGGAGTCCTACGGTCCCTTTCATTCCTTGAATGATGTGGTAAGATTTTGGACAGCAGTGTTTGGACTCTGGGCGGTAAGTGCCACGGTTTGTTTTGGTCTGGCCAGTTGGAAGCAAAAGAATCCGATATTATGGGTGCTTCTGGGATTAGTGTTTGGGCCCTTTGCTTTGCTGGTGCTCGTCTTTAAATCCTGCAAAAAAACGCCTTCGCCCCCCGAGGGAGACCACCGGTGAAAGTCATCATCATTGACGATGATATCAAAATGGCTGATCTGCTTAAAACAGCCCTGCAAATGACGTTCTATGAGAAAGCCAAGTCCTTGGCCAAGGACCATCAGCAGTTGACCGAATCCTTGGATGTGCACAAATTCGACCATCCTCAAGCTGCTTTGGACTTTCTGGAGGAGCAGGAGCAATTTGTGGATCTGGTCTTTGTGGAACTGCAACACGCCGGCGGGCTGGGCTTTGTCAGCACCTGCCAGGGCCATTTAAAGCAGCATTATGGTGAACTGATCGTGATTGCCGATCGCGCCAACCGGGAACTGGTTAAAAAAGGGCTGGCCGCCGGCGCCGAAGGGTATATCTTCAAACCGTTCAGCCCGGCTGACCTGAAAATTCATATCTTTGAAGTCTGGCAGCGCCGGCTTAGGTAAGGTCGCCGCGGCCGGCCGCTTTTCCACCATCTGTTGCTGGGGGCTGTTTAATGACCATCGAGAGAAGGCAACAAGCACGGGTGCAGGTCGCCTTTATGCTGGAAGGATTCAGCATTTTCCGGGACCATGATGTTGACGAAGACCGGGGCTGGGTCAGGGATATCAATACCAGCGGCTTGATGTTGGAAACCGGTTGCCTGCTTAAAAAAAACGATTTGGTGCAACTACCCCTGGCGCTGCCGGGGAGCGAAAAAATCCTGCACATGGAAGGCCGGGTCTGCTGGGTCGAAGAGGATGCGGCCGGCGTCAAAGCCGGATTGGAATTCATGGACCTTTCGCAGGACCAGCGTGAGCAGATCGACCGTTATTTGCAGCGCATTACCCTCCTGCACTGATCTGGCACCGTTCCAGGGCCTTTCCACCAACCATGTGAAGAGCCTGCCCAACCTTGTTTTTTAGCCTTTTTTTGCGGTGAATCATTTTAATTCCGGCTTTCAGGGAGGACAACATGACAGCAACATACGACGCCGTTCTCAAAGCCAATGGCCAAT
>CAYVTN010000013.1:18401-18726 GCA_964454395.1 uncultured bacterium
ACATGACAGCAAAAATTATTGACGGCCGGGCCTTGGCCGGACGCATTAAAAGCGATGTGGCCCAAGAGGCAAAGACGCTTACCCAAGAGATGGGACGGCCGCCGGGACTGGCCGTGGTGCTGGTGGGCCAGGATCCGGGCTCTTTAACCTATGTGGGCAGCAAACGCCGCGTGAGCCGCGAATTGGGGCTGGCTTCATTTGCCTACGACTTGCCCGACACCACGCCGGAAGCTGAGCTTTTGGCCCTGGTGGAAGAGCTCAACCATAGGGAGGATGTGGACGGTATTCTGGTCCAGTTACCCCTGCCGCGGCATATTCATGCTGA
>CAYVTN010000014.1:0-18277 GCA_964454395.1 uncultured bacterium
CAAAATTAAATTTGAACCGCTTGCCACTGTTCTTCACCCAATTGTGCCGGCGAGTAAGTGTATTTATTTTAAAAAGGCTTCATATGGCGAACATGAATCTTTACTCAGGCGCAAACACCCTATGCTTTACAAGCGATACCTTAAATGGATCGACGGCCGGGCTTTCCCAATTTTTTATTGGAGTGTTTTTCTGGGCCTGCCGCTGCTGCTGGCGGGCTGGAGGCTGCACCTGACCTGGCTTTTGAGTTTGGGGGCTTTGGGATGGGCCTGCGGCACCGCAGGATCGGTATATGCAGTCTGCCGAAAAAGAAAAGTCACGTTTCCTGATCTGGCGGTGCTGGTGCCCCAATTTTTGCTGCTGCCCTGGGTAAGGCTCTTCTGGGTGCTGAAAGGGGAATGGCGTTACCGCCATATCAAGCCGCAAGTCAACCGTTGACCGGCAGCACCCATTTTTTTAAAATGAGCAAGGTCACTCAACTTTAGCAAATTTGCTTTTTCGGGGCCTCAGATCGGGATAAGGTGGTGGTTGTGTCCCGGCTGGTAACCTTTTCAAAGCGGCCCACCCTTGATTTCAAGGCTTTTGTGGCAGAAGCCCAAGGGGATGGGCCCCGGGTTTATCCCGCGCATGCTGGGATTTATTGCGCTAACCTGCTTTTTGGCCTGAAAAAGCAAATTTGCTAAAGTTGAGTAAGGTCAGTTTTCCTAAGCGGCCATTGACAGGCGAAATGAATTTATCTGTGCAAAATACGACCATCTTGGAAACGCAGAATAATAGCCCAGGCAGGTTGATATGATGAAAGGTCATTGGAACATACACTGGTGGGATGTAATGGCGCTGATGGCTGCCGTGGTGATTGCCGTATTTGTGGTTCAGTTCACGGTGGTCAAAAGCGGCCTGCAAGGCACCATGGTCAATGACGCCCGGGTGGTGATCCGCATTCCTCAGCCTTTACCGGAAGTAGCTGGTCAAGTGGCTGCAGGAGATCATCTTTACAATGGCAAAGGTGAATTGATAGGCACCATCACGAGCGCGAAAGCCGTGACCAGCAAAGCCGGGACCATACCCATGACCTGGTCTAATGATCAGGACCTGGTGGTCACGGCTGACGTCAAAGGCGACATGCGCCTGGTCCGCGACTTGCCGGGTTTTTCCAAAGAACCGGCATCTTTAAGGGCAGGAGTCTGGTGCCTGCTGACCACCACCAAAGTGGAACTCTCGGGGATGATTACCCATGTGGCTCCTTTAGCAGCAACAACGGAGGCCGGCCCTTGAGGCGGACTCTGGCGCCGCAGGCTTTAATGCTCGATCAGCTGCTCATGCCATTGGCCGTCATGGCGGGCGCCTGCGGCTGGCTGTTGACCAGAACCGAGGCGCCTTTTGCAGCTGTGTTGGTTCTATTGGCCTTGGTCCTGGCCTGGCTGGCACCGGCCTGGTCTTTGGTGCTGCTGGCCTTGATCGCGCCTTTTGAAACCTTTCAGGAACTGCCGCTTTTAGGCACGGTCCACACCAGTGAATTACTATTGCTGGCTTTTTTGCCGGGCTGGTTTTGGAACTGGATGGCCCGTCCTGCCTGGAGAAAACCTCTGGCCCCTGCGATCAACTGGGTATTGCCTTTTCTGGCCGTGCTCTTAATTCAAGCCCTGCTTCATCCTACGTTCATAACCCTTAAAGCCAACTTGCGCTGGCTGGAGTTTTTTTTGGTGCTCCTGGCCGGCGTGCATTGGTTGCGCCGGCCCAGGCAAGCGTGGGCCTTATGGTGGGCCTTGATTGCGGCCTTCAGCCTTAATGGTTTAATGGGTCTTGCCCAAATTTGGCAGGGCAGAGCGTTTTGGTCCCATTTGTTGACCTGGCACACCCACTTCGGCGAAGTGGTGCGCGCTTCAGGCGAATATGGACCCAACACCCTGGCCGGGGTCATTGTCCTGGTGCTGCCTCTGGTCACGGCTTTTTTCTTGTTCTCCCAAAAATCCGTTATCAAGAAAATCAGTTTTTTGCTGCTGGTGGTTTTGCTGAGCGGCTTGATCGCCACTTTTTCCGTGATCGGCATGGCCAGTGCAGCTTTGAGCGTCCTTTTTCTGACACTGATGATGATGCCCAGGCCGCTGACCACATCCCTTTATTTGGTGGGTGCCCTGCTGCTGGCCCTTGTGCTGATGATGGGGCTTCATGGCAGCTCCGGTCTGCAAACCATGATCAAGCTCAAGGCCGCTTCCCTGTCCGACCGGCTCGATTATATGCAAGTAGCCGGCCATCTCTTGGCCGCTCATCCCTGGCTGGGTATTGGTCCGGGGTGCTACAAAACCACGGCTCTGGCCTGGCGTCATCAGGATATGAACATCATTGGACTGATCACCCATCCTCATGCCTTGTGGCTCCTGATTCTGGTAGAGAATGGCATTGCAGGTTTGGCGGCAATGCTTTGGGGTTTGGGCCGGGTCGCTTTCCATATTATAAAAAAGGCTTATACCCGTCAGGACCCCATGCTGTGGGCTGCCTGCGCCGGTCTGGCCGCCGTGGCTTTCCTTAATCTTGGAGAGCAGGGCCTGGTGCATGACCGGGGCGTACACGTGGCCCTGGCCTTGGCCGCCACGCTGGTGCTGGTGACCAAAAAAAACTTTCCCAAATCAATTGAGTCAAGGCATTGTTTTGAGCGTCAGTGGCAGCAGCAAGCGCAGCATCCGGGCTGGGCCCGGGAAGTGGAAGAGCGGAGGAAAGACCGGCAGGTTCTTTATGCCATACTCGATCAGGCTCTGGCCGGCCGGCCTGCGGCCAAAGTGTTGGAAATAGGCTGCGGTCCGGGGCTGGACGCATTAATCCTGACGCAACATGGTCACCTGGAGGTGCATGGCCTGGACAGCTCGCCAGCAGCCTTGCAGCTGGCCCGGGAAGCCTCGCAAGCGCTGCAACGGCCACTTGCCCTCCACCACGGAGATGTGCGCTGCACCGGGCTTCCGGCACAAAGCTTTGACTTGATTTTTTCCCAAGGCCTGCTTGAGCACTTTGAAGATCCCGGGCCGGTCTGGCGGGAAATGGACCGGCTTTTAATACCCGGCGGCGCGGTGGTGGTGGATGTACCTCAAACGTTTAACCCCTACACGGTCATCAAATGGGTCCATCGCCTGAAAGGCACCTGGCCCTGGGGCTGGGAGACCCAATACACGGTGGGACAATTAAAACATGCCGGTCAAAGCTTGGGATGGAAAGTGACACCAGCCAAGGGGTATGGTTACCGCCGGGGGAAGTGGGATATCACCTATGGACTTAAGCGCCTGGCCGGCCGTTGTTGGCCAGAGGGGTGGGCCCGCTGGGAGCGCACCTGGGGCGCTTATTGGATGATGAATGTGGCGGTTCTGTTTGAAAAAGGAAAAGCCTTATGAACATTTGTTTGATCACCGGTTCTTTTCCGCCCACTCGTTGCGGCGTGGGCGATTATACGGCGCGGCTGGCCAGCGCCCTAGCCAAAGAAAAACATCACGTGGTGGTGATCACTTCCGCAGGCCAGACAACGGCGGATTTTATGTCAATGACCGTAAAACCGGTGATGAAGCACTGGGGCCTTGCAGGCATTCGCCCTTTGTTGACCATGGTTCAACAAATCCGTCCTGATGTGGTGCATTTACAATATCCCAGCTCAGGCTACGGCAAGGCCCTGGGCATTAATATGCTGTTTTGGTTATTAAAGATAACGCTGCCCCGCGTCCAGCGGGTACTCACCCTCCATGAATATGATGTCTTTTCCTGGAAAGGGCGCCTGCGGCTTTGGCTGAGTCTAAAAAATGCTCATAGGGTGATATGTACTAATGATCGCGATGCCGGTCTCCTGAAAAAGCGCATGCCCCATCTTAAGCTGCGGGTGATCCCCATTGGCAGCAATGTTGGTGAAAAAAGCGGTCCGCAAGAACCGGAACCTTCGGTTGGCCGCACCATAGAGCTTCTGCATTTCGGCACGGTCATGCCCAACAAAGGCTGGCCCATGATGATCGCTGCGTTGGAAATTCTTGCCGCCCGCGGCTATCGAGCCAGCCTGACGGTAATGAGCGGCCTCGACGGCAAACGTTATCTTTATCACCAAGAAGTGGAAAGCATGATTGAGCGGTCATCCGTGGCAGCCTGGATAAGGTTTACGGGGTACTTGGATGAAGCCCCCCTTGCCGCTTTGGCCGGGCAGGACGACATTGTGATGCTGCCCTTCAGCGACGGCCTGCGTCTTAACCGGGGCAGTTTTGTGGCCATGCTGGCTTATCACAAAGCCATCATCACCACCACAGCGCCTTTTGCCATCGCTGAGTTTGAGGGCACCCCGCCTTGCGCCCTGGTGCCACCCGGTGATGCCGAGGCTTTGGCTGAGGCCATCGTGCAACTCTGGCAACACCCGGATAAGCGGCGGCAATTGCGCGCCGCCGCACTCGCCGCAGCCAGGGCCTTTTCATGGCCCGCTATTGCCGGCAAAACGCTAGGTGTTTATGACATGGTGTAAGTGGTGTTACCGGCTGATAGCCAAGGGTTGATACCTGTGATAATAGTCATAATCATGGCGATTTTTATGCATTATTGATATCATAATAGCCTATATTGGATAAAACTAAAAAATCTTTATCCCAACACTGGATAAGATTATTGAGGAAACAAGTTGCCAGTTGACATTTCAAGGAGAACGAATGAAGGACAAAGAGGACTATTATCATAGTTTGGTCAATGAACTGATCCAATTACCTAGAGAAACCGAATGGATTGAATTTAAACATAATAATGCTAATCCGGAAGAAATTGGCGAATATATTTCGGCTCTTTCCAATTCAGCGGCATTAATGGGCAAGACGAATGGATACCTTTTATGGGGCATTAACAATAGAGATCATTCTGTTATTGGAACCAACTTCAAACCAAAACGGGAAAGAAAAGGCGCGGAAGAACTGGAAAGCTGGCTGCTCAAGTTATTAACGCCTAAAATAGACTTTGCATTTTATGAAATTAGTTTCCAAGAAAAACCTGTTGTCCTCCTTGAATTTCGCCGTGCAACAACTCATCCTGTGCAGTTTCAGGGTATAGAGTATATTCGTATTGGTTCATACAAAAAACGCTTAAAGGATTTTCCTGATAAAGAGCGTGCACTTTGGAGAATTTTTGATAAAGCGCCTTTTGAGGCACTTGCTGCCAAGGACCGGCTTGATTCGGATGAAATCCTTAAATTCTTGTCATACCCCAACTATTTCGATCTATTAAAATTACCTTTACCGGACAATAAAGCTGGGATAATCAGCCGGCTTGAAGAAGATAAAATGATCCGTAAAGAAGTATCTGGTCAATGGTCCATAACTAATCTCGGAGCTATACTATTCGCCAAAAACCTTGATGATTTTTTCACCTTGAAAAGAAAAGCGGTTCGGGTAATTATTTATAGGGGAAAATCCCGCATTGAAACACAAAAGGAACAAATGGGTACAAAAGGTTATGCTATCGGGTTTGAAGGGTTGATCGAATATGTGAGAAACTTTATACCTGGCAATGAAATCATTGAAAAGGCGCTTCGGGAACTTACAGCGAATGCACTTATACACTAGGATTTTTCCATTACCGGCAGCGGCTCCATGATTGAAATATTCTCCGACCGGATAGAAATCACCAATCCCGGAGTGCCTTTAATTCAGACGGATAGGTTTCTAGACACGCCCCCAAAATCGCGAAATGAGGATCTTGCCAGTTTTATGCGAAGAATTGGCGTTTGTGAAGAGAGAGGCAGTGGAATAGATAAAGTTGTGTTGCAGACAGAATTGTATCAATTGCCCGCACCCATTTTCGAGACAGTAGGCGAAAATACACGCATCGTGCTTTTTGGGCATCGCCCCTATGGGGACATGGATCGAAAAGAACGTGTGAGAGCGGCCTATCATCATGCTTGTCTACGCTTTGTGCAGAGGGAATATTTGACCAATTCTTCTTTAAGAGAAAGATTTGGAATTGAAAAGGAAAACAGCGCTATGATTTCAAGGGTCATTAAGGACGCTTTAGAAGACCATGCCATCAAACCGGTTGATCCGGAAAGTGATTCGAGAAAACACGCAAGGTACCAGCCTTTCTGGGCGTGATTTTTTCACTATTTGACTGCTAGTTGATTAGAAATAAGGAAATAGCCGTTTATTTGTTTGGGGAGCTGGAAAGAGCTTGTAAATTAAGCATTTTCTTATTTGACGGTTATTTGACTAGAGCTTAAAATCCGGACAAAAAGGTTGCCGCCAAGGAGAATGGAAAATGGGAAACACACTGACGGCTCTTGCGATATTGAATGGCGCTTTAGGAAATACGCTGACTGTACCAGCAACCTTCTTCTTAAGTCCTAATAACTCTTCAGTTTGGCTTTCCCCCTCGGCGTTGAGTGCCTATATTGCACTCTCGGCTTTGCTATTTACTTTATTAAATGGGTTTGCCTTTAAATATATTACAAAACCTAAGCTTCGAGCTTCTATGACCAATGAGGCACCTGATTCACACAATATTATTACTACTCTGAGAAGTATTCCATACGACTCCAGATATTTCAGAGTTAATATTACCAATGTTGGAGTTCTCTCCAACATTATTATTAAGCGGCCCGCGAAAAATGTTGAAGTTTACGGGCTTAGCTTATTTAAAGCATGTGATAAATGGTTTGATAAGGTTGAAGATTTTTTGCCTAGAAATTTTACGTGGGCACATATGGAAAAAGGAAAAAATATATATGCTCAAAGAATTACGCACCTTAATTCGAAGCATTGTGATATTTTTTATGTGGTGAAAGATAATCAATACATCCTGGATATGTCGAGCGATGTATTTACGGTTAAGGGTATTAACAAAACAGCATTGCCAGCCATCCTTCTCACAAACGTCAATCCTAATCATTTTGACTGGATTTTAGGGCCCGGCACTTATTTGATCCAAATATCGATTTCATCAGACGAATCAAGGCCGAAATATTATGAGATCAAAATTACGCATAAAGGCACGTGGAATGAACAGAAGGATAGACCCGACACCAACATCGATTATTGTAAAGAAATTAATCCAAAACGTATGGTTGCCAATAGAATTCGGCCATTAAGTTGATAAATCATAGAGCTATGGTTTTCGCAAAGATTAAAATAGTATCAATAACCATTGAGATTTATCTTTAAAAGCAGAGGCCTTGTTATGAAAATCGCCGTCATCTCCCACAGCGCGGTCGTACCCCTATACCGTGAAAAATTTCATCTTATGGCCCGGCAAGACCTGGAGGTGCATTTGATCCTGCCTACCGGTTGGCCCGAAGGCAGCCGGTGGATCAGCGCGCCCGGGCCTGGCTGGGAAGACGGTGTCATGATTCATATGCTGCACGGCCTGGGGCTGGGCCGGGTGGGCGGCTTTTACCTGAAGGGCCTGGTTCGTTTACTGAAGCGGCTGAAACCGGCGTTAATTCATGTGGAGGAAGAACCGCGCAGTGTGGTTTGCTGGCAAGCCATGCAAGCAGTCCGGGGACTCAACTGTTTGTGGTTGTTTTTTACGTGGGAAAATGCGTTGCGGACCTATCGCTGGCCTATGGCCGCGATCAACCGCAAGGTTATGAAAAAATGCCGGTGGGCGATTGCAGGTAATCAGGAAGGCAAAGACGTGCTGGCCGGCCGCGCTTTCAAGGGCCGCTGTGAAGTGATTCCGCAATATGGAGTGAATCCTGAAGTATTTAAAAACAGCAATGAGCGCAAAACGGGCCATAACCCTCTGCGCCTGGCTTATTGTGGACGGTTGTTGCCGGAAAAAGGTATTGAGACCCTGGTGCAAGCCGTCAAGCTGTTGCCCGGCGCTTGGTCCCTTACCATCCGGGGTAATGGGCCTCATGGACCTGCTTTGCAAAATATGGTCATGGCTTTGGGCTTGGACAGCCGGGTCAGTTTTGCACCGGCCGCACCCAATGAAGCCATGCCTGAAATATTAAACGGCATCGATGTTTTAATTCTGCCGTCGTTGACCACCAGCCACTGGAAAGAACAATTCGGCCGGATTTTAATTGAAGCCATGGCCTGTGAAACGCCGGTGATCGGCAGTTCCTCCGGCGAAATTCCCCATGTGATCGGTGAGGCAGGCCTGGTGTTTAAGGAAGGTGATGCGCAGGCTTTGCGCGACTGCATCAGCAGCCTTATGGCCGATCCGGAAAAAAGGCATGCGCTGGGGCGACAGGCGCGTACGCGCGTGCTCGAACAGTTTACCACCGCCAGGATTGTGGAAAAAACCCTGGCTTTCTATCAAACCATGAGGGCGGGCCAAAGTTCATGAGAATCGCATTGGTGGCCCGCGGCTGCCGGCCGGGCGGGGGCATAGAACGTTATACTTTTGAATTGGCCCGGCGCCTGAGCGGCCGGCATGACGTAACGGTGATTACCCAGCCTCAGGAATATGCGGATTGCGGTGCGCGTCTGGTACCGGTGAATACCGTAGCCCATCCCAAGTGGTTGTCCATCCTTGAGTTCAGCCGCCAGGCCGGGCGCCTGGCTTGGCAGGGGGATTATGATATTGTTCATGCCCAGGGTTCGGACAGCACCTGGGGCGATGTGGTCACCGCCCATTCCTGCCATGCCGCGGGCATGCGGGCTTCATTGAAAATGGGGCCTACCTGGATCAATCTGCTCAGAAAAGCTTTGAGCCCGGGCCACCATAGCGTGTTGCTCAGGGAACGGCAGGCCTATAATTCGGCAGTCCGTTTGATAACAGTCACCCACCGTGTGGGCCGGCAACTCAAGGCCACCTATCCTGAACTGAAAAGCAAGCTAATCGAGGTTGTTCATCCTGGTGTCACGCCTCCGGCATCCGACCAATCCGGGGATAGCTTGGCAGGTCAAGCCTTGCGCCGGAAGCTGGGCTTGACGCCTGGGACAGTGCTTTGGGTGCTGGTAGCCAATGATCCGGTGCAAAAGGGCGCCTTGCGGCTGATTCAGGCCCTTGCCCATAATCACCACCAAGCCACGGCTTTTTTGATTTGTTCGGCCATGGGGACTCATCGTGGTTTGCACCAGGCGGCCATGGTCCATCAAGTAAATGATCGCGTCTTTTTTTTAAGCACACCCCGCGACGCCAACCAGGCTTTGGCAGCAGCCGATGTGGTTACCGGTTTGCCTGATTACGAATCCTTTGGCTTGGCCCTGCTGGAAGCCATGGCCTGGGGCAAGCCCCTGGTCACCAGCAACCAGGTTGGGATCATGGAGATATTAAAAGGCCGGCCTCCGGTGGGACTTATGGTGCCGGCCAATATCAAGCCTGCGGCTCTGGGAAAAATCATGGCCAAAGTGAGCGCAGACGAGGCGCAGCGCCAAGCATGGGGCCGGTCCGCCCGGGCTATAGCCCGCCTTTACAGTTGGGAAAAAATGACATTGACCTTGGAAAAACGCTATGCCCGGGTTTTGGCATTTAAGAAGGACCACTATGGCATCTCTTAAAATTAACCGCATTTATCCGGCCTGGTTCTGGACCACCCTGTTGGGCGTTGCGGCTTTTTTGCGCTGGTGGCATCTGGGCAGCCGCTCCATTTGGCTTGATGAAGCCTACAGCCTCAAACTGGCAGCCCATGGATTTGGTGAAATCATCCACGGCGCGGCCATGGATATTCATCCACCCCTGTTCCATCTGCTGCTGGCGGTTTGGATCAGGGTATTCGGTACCAGTGAATGGGCATTGAGGAGTTTGTCCGCGAGCTTGGGCCTGCTGCTGATTCCCGTGGCGTACGGGCTGGTCAAAACCATGGCGAATAAAGGAACGGCCCGTTTGGCTGTCATTCTGGTGGCCTGCTCGCCTTATTTTCTGGAACTGTCCCGTCTTGGCCGCATGCCCGCCATGCTGGCTTTGCTGCAGGCCTTGGCCCTGCTGTTCTTCTGGCGCTTCCTGGCTGAAGGCAAGCTGAAGGACATGCTGCTGTTTTATGTGAGCATGCTGGCCGCGCTCTACACCCATTATTTTGCTTTCCTGCTGCTGGGGGCTTTTTTTGTCTATATCTTTATGGGCATCGGCAAACTCAACCTTTCCCGTGAAATCCGTAAAAAATGGTTCCTGTTGCAATTTGCCCTGGCCGCAGGCTATGCGCCCTGGCTGGTGACCTTGTGGAAACATGTGCTCAAAGGCGGCCCTGCCTGGCGCGGCGTGGGCGCCTCCTGGTGGGCGCCCTTCAAAGTGATTTACAATCTGGTGCTTTCCACCAGTTGTTATACGCCTTGGCAGAAGGGCCTGGCCATAGGCTTGGTGCTCATTGGCGTGGTGGCCATGTTCTGGATGCTGCGTCACCGGCTGCCGGCGCTCTATCGGCAGTTGCCACCCCGGCTCTGGGGCCTGTTGGCTACGGTAGTACTCTTCACTCTGGGGGTGGTCTGGCTCTATTCGCGGTATAAGCTCAATGTTTGGGATCACCGTTATCTCAGCAGCGTGGCCCTGGTGCTGGTGATAACGCTGAGCATAGCCCTCAATCTGCTGGACAGGGCCGGAACAAAAATGGTTTTATTTTTGGTGCTGGCCGGTTTTGCGGTTCCCGGGTATAATTTACTCTTTAACAACATTTATTATGACGATTGGCGCAGTCTGGCCCGGATCATCAGCCAGGAGCGCACCGCCCAAACCACGGTAGTGCTTTATCCTCCCTGGAATGAAACGCCCCTGAATTATTATTTAAAAAACCAGGTGCCCCTGTTGCCATTGCCAGGCCGCTACAATGCCATTACGGGCGTAACTTCACCCTATTTTGCGATGACAGCGGAAACATTACCTCAGGTCAGCGCCAGGCTGCAAGGCAGGAAACAGGTGCTGTTGCTGGTGGTCAATGAAGACGCGCCGCAACGTCTGCTTTTATATTGGTTTGAGCAGCGCTATCATATCAACTGGCGCAAAAACCTGGGCAGCCTGCATTTGGTGTCCGGGACATTGCAACAGGAGGTTCAGTGAGTCCAACAGCCAAACGGGGCGGCAAGCCTTATGTTTTCCAATCCCCCTGGATGCAGAGGGCCATGGCGGTATTTGATTTTTTTGGCGCGCTGGTCACGTGGGTGGTCACGGCCGGAGGATTAAAAGCCTCGCCTAAGGTGTGGCAGGATCCCAAGCATATTTTAGTGCTTCGTTTGGACCACCTGGGTGATCTGCTGTTTTCCAGGCCAACCTTGGAAGCCCTGCGCCTGGCCTACCCCAAGGCGCGCATCACGCTCATGCTTTCGCCCATGACCGCGGAAATCATGCGTCTCGATCCGGCTATTGATGATCTGCTCATCTGGGAAGCGCCCTGGTTCAGCCGGGGCGGCCAAGCAGTGCGCCAAGCCGGTTATTGGGGGCTGATCAAGGCCCTGCGCGGCCTCAACCTTGATCTTTCCCTTGATCTTAGAGGAGATCTACGGCATCATATACTGCTTTCTTTGGCCAAGGTCAAATGCCGGGCTGGGCATACCATCACGGGCGGCCGTTTCTTGTTGCACCAGCCCGTGGTTTTACGGCCCGGCGTGCATGAAGTGGAGCGCAACCTGGATGTACTGCGCAGCTTGGGACACAAAGCCCAACCTGTAAGTTATCCTCCCCTGGCGCTTACGCGGGAGGAATTGGACCAGGGCCGTCAAACGTGGGGCAAAGCCAAGTACCGGGTAGTCATCCATGCCGGCGCCGGAGATCCCCGTAAATGCTGGCCCGGTGATTATTTTCACCAATTACTGGAAGGATTGAGCCAACGGGGCTGCGCGATGGTGCTGGTGGGCAGCGCCAAAGAAAAAGCCGGAATCGATACCCTGGCCGCCGGCCATGGGGACATTAAAACGTTACGCAATTTATGCGGTCAAACCAGCTTGAGAGGACTGGCGGCATTGATCACCAACGCCCATTTGTTTATTGGTCATGATTCCGGTCCGGCCCATATGGCTGTGACTCAGGGAATCAACACCATCATGCTCTGGAGTCAGACCAATGCACCCGAAGAATGGGGGCCGTGGGGCGAACAAGCCAGGGCCGTGGTTATTCAAAAGGACGCTGTGGAAGCCACGGTGGCCCAAATTCTGGCAACAGCGGATGATATGCTAAAACCATTTAAAACGACTAAGTCATGAAACAAATGACAATGATTTTTTTAAAATGGCTGGTCAACCTGTTTCTGCCCTCGCGGCCTTTGGTGGCAGCACAAATTCAAAAGGTCCTGATCATTAAATTGTGCTGCATCGGGGATGTGCTTTTTACCACGCCCCTGATCAGAGCGCTTAAGGACTGGCAACCACGGTTAAAACTGACTTATATGGTCAGCTCCTGGTGCAGGCCCCTGGTGGAAGCTGATCCCCTGGTGGAAGCTATTCTGGAGTTTAATGCTTACGATCGCTGCTCCTGGTGGCAAAAATTTAAATTAAGCTGGGCCATGGTGCGCACCATCCGCAAGCAACGCTTTGATTTGGCCATTGTGCTGCACCGCACACCTCTGGCCGGACTGCTCCCGGCTTTGGCCGGCGTGCCGGTGCGCGTTGGTTTTGACTGGCAGGGCCGGGGATTCAGTCATACCCACCCCGTGGCTTTTGATCCCAAAGCCCATGAGATCGACCGGCATTTGGCCTGTCTGCGCCCACTGGGCATTGCCACTCAGGACAAACAGCCTCAATTGAGTCCTGATGCCCGGGCCCGGGAAGCAGCGCAATCCCTGTTGGCTGAAGTGAAGGCCAAAACAATGCAAGGTCCATTGATCGTCCTTTTTCCAGGCGGTGGTGTTAATCCGGGTACAGTGATGACCAGCAAACGCTGGACCCTGGAGGGGTACCGCAAGCTGGGAACCCTCTTGCAGCAAGATTTGGGGGCCCGGCTGGTATTGGTGGGCAATGACGATGACCGGCGATGGAACGACAGGCTTTTAAAAGGAGCGGCCTGGGCCAAGGATACCCTGCGGCTGGAAGGCAAGACCACGCTCATGATCCTGGCGGCAGTGCTGGAACAATGTGACCTGTTTATAGGCGGTGATTCAGGACCGCTCCATTTGGCTGATGCCGTAGGTTGTGCCACGGTCTCCCTGTTCGGTCCGACGGATCCCACTTTGCTGGCGCCCCGGGGGCCGCGTCACCGGGTGGTGCGCAAGGAACTGTCCTGTTCGCCTTGCTTTACGCCGGCCGACTTGCAGCACACCACCTGCTGGCAGGGGTCGTTACTGTGCATGACGTCAATCGAAGCGGAAGAAGTCCTGGCAGCAGCCCAGGATTTATTAAGTCAGAAAGGATTTTTTTCCCGTGAAAGTGGCTTTGATTCATGATTGGCTAAATGGCATGCGCGGCGGCGAAAAAGTCCTGGAGGGCCTGTGCAGTCTTTATCCTGAAGCCGATCTGTACACCCTGATCTATGAGCCCGCCAAATTATCGCAGACCATCACCAGGCACAGGGTGTTTACCTCCTTTATCCAGCGCCTGCCGGGCGCTAAAAAACATTACCGGCATTACCTGCCGTTGTTTCCCGCGGCCATTGAGCAGTTTGATTTGCGCGCCTATGATTTGGTGGTTTCCACTTCCCATTGCGTGGCCAAGGGGGTCATCACCGCGCCGGGCACAGTGCATCTTTGTTATTGCCATACGCCCATGCGTTATGCCTGGGAGCAGTATCACGAATATTTTCCCGTAGCCAGGATGAACTGGCTGCAAAAAGCCGTGATCCCCCTGGCCATGACCTACCTGCGGCAATGGGATGTGGTCTCAAGTCGGCGGGTGGACCATTTTATGGCCAATTCACATCATGTGGCCAAACGCATTAAAAGATATTACAACCGCGAAGCACAGGTGGTGCATCCACCGGTGGATGGAGGACGATTTTATATCAGCAAGACAATCAAGGACTATTACCTGGTGGTCTCGGCCATGGTGCCGTACAAAAGATTGGACCGGGCCGTGGCAGCCTTCAACCAACTGAAACGGCCTCTGGTAGTGGTGGGGCAGGGTCCGGAGCTGAAAGCCTTGAAAAAAATGGCCGGACCAGCCATCACCTTTGTGCCGAAATGCGATGACCAGACCCTGGTCGAGTATTATGCCAACTGCAAGGTCTTTATCTTCCCGGGAGAGGAAGATTTCGGCATTACGCCCCTGGAAGCCATGGCCTGCGGCCGGCCTGTGATCGCCTTGGGCCAGGGCGGGGCTTTGGAAACCGTGGTGCCGGGAAAGACAGGCTTGTTTTTTGAAGAACCCACGGCCGATGCCCTGGCCCGGGCCGTGACAGCAGCGGATCAAGTGGATTGGCGGCCTGAGGTCATTCGTGATCACGCCCTGAGCTTTGACCGCGCGGTTTTTCAGGAACAGTTGCGTCTGGCCATTGAACAGGCCTGGCATGAATTGAAGGAGCAGGACTGATGGCCAGACAAGGCATGAACAAGTTGTTTTTCAATCTTACCTGGATGGCGGATCTGGCCGGTTTGTGGCTGGCCGTGACCGCCGCCTATTTCATCCGGTTTTCCGGCTGGCCTATCCCTTTAAGCCATGATGTGCCTGCGCTCCATCTCTACCTGAAGGCCTACCCTGTGCTCGGCCTGGTGTTGTTGCTGTGTTACCAATATGCCGGATTGTATCAGCAGCGCCGCGGCATCTCCGGCATTGATGAGTTATCCCGCATCACGCGGGCCAGTACGGTGGCTTTTTTGCTGATTACAGTCCTTACCTATTTTTACAGCCGGGCTACTTATTCCAGAATCGTGCTGGTCTATGGGTGGGTGCTGACCATTGCCGCCATCACCTTATTGCGTTCCTTTTTGCGGCGTCTGCAAGTGATCTTGCGCCGCCGCGGGGTGGGTGTGGCCCGGCTGGCAGTGGTGGGCCTGACCCCCGCGGCTGCTTCCCTGGCCGAGCAACTCAAGCGCCGGCCGGGCCTGGGATACCGCCTGGTCGGGTTCATTGCCGAAAGCCAGGGCGAACCGAAAACCTGGCAGAAACTGCCGGTCCTGGGCGGCATGGCCAAACTGGACCAGCTCATCGTGAACCATCATCTGGATGAAATCCTTTTTGCCCTGCCGGCCAGTGCCCATGGCAAAATGCAGGAACTTTTGCTTAATCCCAAAAGCCCGGACGTCAACTTTAAAATTCTCTCCGATCTGTTCGGTCTGATTACCAATCCGGCCACCGTGGATGATATTGCAGGCATTCCCATCTTTGCCATCAAGGAAACGCCGCTGGCCCAGATGGGTGCCCGCATTCAAAAACGCTTCTTCGATCTGGCGCTCACTATTCCGGCCATTGTGCTGCTGTCACCGCTGTTGATCCTGATCGCCTTGGCGGTCAAGCTTTCTTCCCCGGGCCCGGTGCTTTACCGGCAGGAGCGCATCAGCCGGGGCAACAAGCCTTTTATGGTGCTTAAATTCCGCTCCATGCGCCAAAACGCGGAGAAAAAGACCGGGCCCGTATGGGCCGCCAAAAAGGATGACCGCGTGACCAAGGTGGGAAGCTTTCTGCGCAAGACATCCCTCGATGAGCTGCCCCAGCTTTTCAACATAATAAAGGGAGAGATGAGCCTGGTCGGCCCCAGGCCGGAGCGGCCTCATTTTGTGGAAAAGTTCAAGGAAGCCATGCCCCATTATCTGGAACGGCACCAGGTCAAGGCAGGCCTGACCGGCTGGGCGCAGGTCAACGGCTTGAGAGGCAACACCCCCATTGAAGAGCGGACCACTTATGACTTGTGGTACGTGGAGAATTGGTCGCTCATTCTTGACCTTAAAATCATCATCCGCACGGCCCTGGAATTTCTGCATCATTCGGATGCGTATTAGAGTCTGTGTTAGCAAGATATTCGCGTTTTGTGCAGATAATTAATAAAGAGCAAAGATCAAAAATTTACTCACGCAAAGCACGCCAAGCCGCAAAGGAAAGATTAAATCTTTTTTTGTGGATTAAACCTTTAAAAGTCTATTGCTTTTTCTTTCTTTGCGGCTTGGCGTGCTTTGCGTGAGGTATCATTTTATTTCCTTTTATTTCCGACTCTGCCGGTTTAGTCTATGTCGGAAAAACATACGCTTTTGGGGTGGATAAGATTGTAACAGAAATTGATTACAGGAAGACGGGAAGGAAGGGGAGGAGGTCAACCTTTCCTCTCTGCGAACAAACGATTTTGATTGCAGGCGGACGGTATCAAAGACAGTCCCGTTAACCTGATTTTGCTTGAAGACTATTTTTTACGGCGAGGCCGGATCAAAGGAGGATGAATCATGAAAATATTGGTTACCGGGGGTGCGGGGTTTATTGCTTCCCATGTGGTGGATGCCTATGTGCAGGCCGGCCATGAAGTGGCGGTGGTGGATGACCTCTCGTCGGGCACTATTGATTATGTCAATCCGCGGGTGCGCTTCTATAAGGTGGATATTGCCAATCCCAAACTGGAAGAGGTCTTTGCCGAGTTCAAGCCCCAGTTGGTGAATCACCATGCCGCCCAGATCTCCGTACCCCATTCCGTGGATGCGCCCCAGGAGGATGCCCGGGTCAATGTAATGGGCGTGGTGAACCTGCTGGAATGCTGCCGCAAGCATAAGGTGCAGAAAGTCATTTATGTGTCCTCAGGCGGGGTGGTTTACGGCGAGCCGGAACGCCTGCCGGCGGATGAGAGCTTTCCTTTGCAGCCGGCCTCGCCTTACGGCATTTCCAAATATGCCGGTGAGCTTTACCTCGGCTTTTTTGCCCGCCAATGCGACCTGCAGTATGTGGTTTTCCGTTACAGTAATGTTTACGGCCCCAGGCAGATGCCTCATGGCGAAGCGGGCGTGGTGTCCATTTTTATCAAAGCCCTGCTGGCCGGCAACAAACCCGTGATTTACGGCGACGGCTCGTGTGTGCGCGATTATGTTTTTGTGGGGGATGTGGTGGAGGCTAATTTAAAGGCGGTGGAAAAAGGGAAAAATGTGGCAGTCAACATCGGCACCGGAGCGCCCACCAATGTGAATCAACTCTATGCCATTATCAAGGAAGTGATGGGCACCGCGATTGAGGCTGATCATGGCCCGGCCCGGCGCGGTGATTTGAAAGCCAATTATCTCAATGCGGACCTGGCCAAGGAGAAACTGGGCTGGCGTCCCAAAACCAGTCTTAAGGAAGGCATTGCCCATACTTATAATTATTTCAAAAACCAGCTGGAAGGAGCGCGGCCGTGAGAGCTATTATCCTGGTGGGCGGGGAAGGCACCCGGCTCAGACCCCTGACCATAAACCGCTTGAAAGGCATGGTCACCATGGCCGGCCACCCCTTCTTAAAATACCAATTTGAATTTCTAAAGCAACACGGGGTTAAAAACGTCACCCTCTCCATCTGCCACATGCCGGAAAAAATCAAAAGCACTTACGGTGACGGCCGGGCTTTTGGCCTGCGCCTCAACTATGCCGTGGAAAAGAAGCCGCTGGGCACGGCCGGGGCCATCAAAAACGCGCAGGTGCTTTTCCCCAGCCGCGATCATGAACCGGTGGTGGTCATGAACGGCGATATACTGACCGCCATTAATTTAACCAGAATGCTCGAACAGCACCGCCGGAAAAAAGCGGTACTCAGCATCGGGCTGACGTGGGTGGAGGATCCGTCGGCTTACGGGGTGGTGCAATTCAACCAGGATAAGCGCATCCGAAAATTCATTGAGAAGCCCGCGCCCAGTGAAGACGTGAGCCATTGGATCAATGCCGGCGTCTACCTTTTCAGCCCAGGCGCATTTGCCGCCATTCCGGAAGGCATTAATTATTCGGCGGAACGCGCGTTGTTTCCCGGCCTGCTGGCCGACCGGCAGCGGCTCTGGGCCTTCCCTGACCGCGGTTATTGGAATGATATCGGCACGCCGCAAAAATACCTGCAATCCAATATCGATATTCTGGAAGGCCGTATGTTCATGCTCAAAGTCGGCCAAGCCTTCAAGGGCAAAGCCCATGTGCGTCTGGGAAAGCAGTGCAGGATTCACGGCAGTGTGGAATTGGTCGCGCCGTGTGTGATCGATGACCATTGCACCATGGAGAATGATATTTTGATCAGCCAGGCCACGGTTATCGGCAGCCACGTGCATATCGGCAGTCATACCCAGATCGCCCGTTCGGTCGTCGGCGACCAGGTACACATCGGATCATCGGCTTTCATTGAAGGCGCGGTCATTGGCAGCAGGTCCAAAATCGGCAAACATGTGAGCATTTCGGCCGGCACGGTGCTGGCCGACCGCTCCGTGGTGCCTGATTACAGCTGGTTGTAAAGGCTATATCATCACGAGGGGCTATCTCTACACCTCATATTCCGTCTTAGCAGTGGGCGTCGGGGCACGGCCCGCCCGGGCCCCCCGCACGGCCAAACCCCCACC
>CAYVTN010000014.1:18287-18665 GCA_964454395.1 uncultured bacterium
ATTTTCCTTTTTTGGTGGGGGGGTGGGGGCCCGCCTGGCGGGCCCCCGACTCAGGACAAAGCACACACTATAAAAGCAAGAAACAATTGCAAGGCGTAAAGGAAAACAAAAAAAATTAATTTGATAGAAGGTCTTTAACTTTGCGGCTTTGCGCCTGCCTGTGTCCGGGACGGGCAGGCGCGGGACAAATTTTTTATTTCGTTTTGGCAGATTTTTAAGAGAAACAATCCTTGGCGCGGCGCAGGTCGGCGAAGGTTTGGGGGGAAGAGGCTTGCAGAAAAACATTGGTAGCTTTTTCCATGGCCATGGTGGTGGGTATGGTGACGCCTTCCACATGCAGCCGGTCCGCCAGCAGGGTCTGCCTTTGCTGTAGCAGGG
>CAYVTN010000015.1:0-18357 GCA_964454395.1 uncultured bacterium
TTTGCAAAAGGGGGGAACTTCGTTATTATACCATATCATCAAACGAAAAAGTCCGCAGGCTCCTAGGAACAGTTAATCCGTATGAATATAAAGAAAATCCACTGGTTGTGGCCAGCCGGGTTTTTTCACCTTGTTATATCGGAGGGTGGAGCGCCGCCGAACATTGGGAATATTCGGATCAAATTTTTAACAGTGTCATAGTTTTTACACTACGTAAATACCGGTATAAAACTATGCGTATTCAGGGTACAGATTATGTTCTAAAGTGCATGAGCAAAAAATATTTTGGCCAGACAAAACCAATTTTTAAAAAAGTGACTGGCACGAGATTCAGTCGGTGATCACCTACATCTTGAACCAAATCACCTTTGGGTGATAAGGCCGGGAGGATTAACGCCTCCTTATCGAATTTTTATGAATCCAGTGCCGCAACCGTCACTTTTCGGTCACGCAACTTGTTCGCGGTATGGTTCATATCCTCCTTCCTCATTTCCAATTCAAATAGTATAATAACCTCTGAAAAGGAGGGCATCATGCGTTCGGATGAATTAAAACAGCAACGGGCGGAGCGGGAAAAAGGGTTTGATCGTTTTCATAGTTGGGAAAAAGCCAACCCCCATCGGCTCTCTTTTGAGGAGGCTTTGGCCGGGCTTGATTTTCTTTACACCTTGCTGCCTCAAGAGGCCCGCGAACGGCCGGCAGATCCGCAAGGCGTGGGGGCCATGCGCCGGGCGCTTAGCGTACTTTAGCCATGAACAAACTTGAAAAAGCCTTGCTGGAAATTTTCGCCTGCCTGGATGCGGGCCAGGTCCCTTACATGGTTGATCGGCGGCATGTCCAACGCGGCCTGGGGGGAGCCCAGAGCCACCCTGGACATCGACCTGACGATCTGGATAGACGAAAATAATATTCCCCCGCTTTTAACCCGTCTGGAAAAAGAGTTTGATCTGCTGCCGGATCGTCCGCTTGCATTTATGCTGGAAACCCATGTGCTCCCCGTCAAAACCCGGTCCGGCGTCCGCATTGATCTGATTTGGGGAAACCTTCCTTATGAGGAAGAAGCCATCAAGCGGGCCATACCCATGCCCGTGAGCGGACAATCGGTTCGTTTTTGCACTGCAGAAGATATGATCTTGCACAAGATCATATCCAGCCGGGAAAAGAATTTGTCGGACGTCAAATGGATTGCAGTCCGTCAAGCAAAAAAACTGGACCTGACTTATCTTGAACCCCGCATCAAGCAACTGGCGGCTCTGCTGGAAAAACCTGAAATTTGGGAATATTGGCAGAGGTTGAATTAAAATCGGCAGCCGGCCAATTTTTCCGCAAAAGTGCCGGTCCTGAATTTCGCTGCCTGCCAAGCCGGCATAAAAATGATTTACCATCATGAGCACCAATAAAGCCAAAGAAAAAATATGGAACCGGCAAGAGCCAAGCTTGAAACGGAGGAGAGCATGCATATTCCGGACGGTTATTTGAGCCCGGCTACCTGCGGCGTTTTTTACGCCGCGATGGTGCCCATTTGGGCCCTGGCCTCTAAAAAAGTTCAACAAACCCTCAAAGCCAAACAGGTGCCCTATTTGGCCATGGGCGCAGCCTTTAGTTTTGTGCTCATGATGTTTAATATTCCCATTCCCGGAGGCTCCACCGGCCATGCGGTGGGCGGCGCTTTGATCGCCATTCTGATCGGTCCCTGGGCAGCCTGCATTGCCATGACCGTGGCCCTGGTGGTGCAGGCGCTGCTCTTTGGGGACGGCGGCATTACGGCCATCGGCGCCAATTGCTTTAACATGGCCTTCGTGTTGCCCTTTGTGGGATACTTCATCTACCGCCTGCTCAGTGCCGGCAGTCCTGTAACTTCAGTCCGGCGGGTGCTAGCCGCCGGGGTAGGCGCTTATATCGGTATTAATGTTGCCGCCTTGGCCACGGGCATTGAATTTGGGCTGCAACCATTATTAGGACATACCGCTAATGGCCAAGCCCTGTACTGCCCTTATGATCTTGCCGTGGCTGTGCCGGCCATGGTAGGCTCTCATTTGTTGATCTTCGGGTGGATTGAAGCCGTGGTAACCGCCTTGGTGGTCAAGGTAATGCAAAAGCAGGATGCCGTCCTTATGGAAGGAGCGGATCAATGAACGTGCCCAAAAAAGGTTGGATCGTTCTGGCCATACTGATGGTGCTGGCGCCCTTGGGACTGATTCTGCCTGCGCATTTTCAAGCCGGTACGGCCTGGGGGGAATGGGGCGTGGATGAGATTAAACAATTGGCCGGGTATATTCCTCAAGGGCTGGCCCACTTGACGGCGCTATGGCCTGCGCCCCTGCCCGATTATGCCTTTCGCGGTTGGGAAGCCAAGGGCTTGGGCCAACTTAGCTTGGCCTATATGATGTCCGCCCTGTTGGGGATGGCGGTCATTGTCGGTGTGGTTTGGGTTATCGGGAAAAAACTGGCCAAAAAGGACAAGTAGCCGTTGAGAAAAAAACATGACTTTATAGAACGCTCCCTTCTGGCGGCGGTGGGGTTTTTAAAAGAGGCGACGCTGATTGAAGCGTTCGCACAACGGCAGGGGCTGCTGCAAGCGTGGGATCCCCGCTTTAAAACCGTGGCGCTGCTGGCATTGATCGTGACCGCTGTTTCTTTAAAGCATCCCCTCACCATCGGCTTGCTTTATGGACTGTGCTTGCTGCTGGCCTTGGCCTCGCGCCTTTCGCTGGGGTTCTTTTTGCTCAGAACCTGGATGTTCATCCCCCTCTTTTCCCTTGTGGCAGCGCTGCCGGCCCTGTTCGGCTTTGTGTCGCCGGGCCCACCGGCGTGGAGCGCGCAACTATTTGGTTTTGCTTTGACCATCACCGTTCCTGGGATTAAAACAGCCGTGCTTTTTGTAGCGCGCATTACAACAGCAGTGTCTCTGGCGGTCCTTTTATCCCTGACCACCAGGCATGGCGAGTTGTTGCAAGCCCTGCGGACTTTTCGGATTCCCCAGCCCTTTGTCTTGACCGCAGCCATGACTTACCGTTATTTGTACCAATTGGCGGTGATGGTGGAAAATAGTTTTACGGCCATCAAGAGCAGGGTGGGTGTTATTGATCACCACCGAAAAGGGCAGGACGTGGTGGCTTGGAATATGGCTAACCTGTGGCATCGCGTCAATCATATGAATGAAGAGGTTTATTTGGCCATGTGTTCCAGAGGCTATACGGGGGAAGCGAGGGTCTTGAACAAAAGGAAGGCCAGGGCCGGAGATTGGTGGTGGACCGCGGCGGCGGTGGTCCTGGTCAGCAGCCTTTTTTGGATGGACGCCGGCTTATGAGTGATGTTGTCTTTGAGTTAAAAAACGTTCATTATAACTATCAGAAAAAATACCCGGCCTTAAGCGGCATTGACCTGACCATCCACAGGGGTGAGCGGATTGGCATTATCGGCGCCAACGGCACGGGCAAGTCCACTTTGCTTCATCTTTTGGACGGCCTGCTTTTTCCGGATCAGGGCAATATTTGGGCCTTTGGCGAGGAACTGAACGAGGACTTTTTCCTTGATCCTGGCAAAGCGCGCCATTTCCGAAGCCGTGTGGGCTTGGTTTTTCAAAATCCCGATATCCAGCTTTTTTGCCCTTCCGTGAGGGAAGACTTGGCCTTTGGGCCCCTGCAACTGGGGGTTGATGATGACACGGTGCGCCGGCGGCTCGAGGCCGTGGCTCAAGACATGGCTATTACGCCCTTATTGGACAGAATTCCCCATCAGTTGAGTATAGGCGAAAAAAAGAAGGTCGCCATTGCCACGGTGTTGGCCATTGAGCCGGAAGTGATTATTTTTGACGAACCCACCGCCGGACTTGACCCCCAGACCGTGCGGCATATTATTGACCTCATCAATCAAGCCCACCAACAGGGCAAGACCATCATCGTGGCAACCCATGATTTGCATACTGTGGAAGAAATCGGGGACACGGTTTGTGTTTTTGACCAGCACAAGAAAATTGTCAGACAGGACAGCCCGCTTTCAATCATGACGGATCAACCGTTTCTTCAAGCGCACAATCTGATCCATCTGCACAGCCATATCCATGGAGGACAGCTGCATGTCCATCCTCACACTCACGGTCAAGTGCATGAAGAGAAGTGAAGACCCCACGCCCAACCGCTCCTTAAGGTAGGACTGTGTGAGGGGTCCTGCAATGTTCGTTTTTGGGAAGGAAAATGCGGACTGGCCCATTGTGACCCCGTCTGATTAAATGGGGGAGAAGAGGTAAGGCGCATTTTTATGGATTTTTGAACAAAATTTGATAAAATACGTCCCGTTCATCACAGACGGACATGGGCCGTCAGGCCGTCAAGATGGCGGTTTCAGCCTGCATTGGGGCAGTAGCTCAGTTGGGAGAGCGCCGCGTTCGCAACGCGGAGGCCGACGGTTCGATCCCGTTCTGCTCCACCATTAAGGCCTATTAAGATCATCTCCAATTCGCAGTGCCTTTGTGCGGCTATTTAATCTTTAAACTCTCCCACCTCCGGGCTGCCGGAAGGATACGTCCATGAGCATTCCTTTGCCGGACCGGCAACCTTTTCAAGCTTATTTAGACCGACATTACGAGGCTATCTATAATTATCTCTGCCGTTTGGTGCGCGACCGGGTGGCGGCGGAAGACATAACCCAGGAAGCTTTTATGAAAGCCTGGCTGAATTTTTCGAAATTTGATCAGGGCAGGGATTTCAAACCCTGGATATTCCGCTTGGCCCACAATCTGGCGGTTGACCATATGCGGCGTCACCGGGAAACGCCGGCAACGTTGGAATCCCATAACATGATGGAACCAGCCCGCCAGGAAGAGGCGTTGACCAAGCAAGCCACGATGCAGGCGTTGGAAAAAGAAATGGAAAACTTGCCTGCCCTGCAACAGACCGTCCTGCACCTATATTATATTGAAGAATTAAGGTTGCCTGAAATTTCCAGGATCACCGGCAAATCCAAACGCGCCCTTATTTCCTGCCTGCAGCGCGCCAGAGCCACCCTAAGGAAAAAACTTGTCCTTTAAATTCAAAAAAATAAAAATCGGGCGATACCAAAATTAAAAGTTTACGTAATACATATTAAAAGGGCTTGAGGCTGAACCGCGTTGGTCCTGTAGAGGCACGGCGCCCCGTCCATACAGGATACGTCATGCACACAGATGATGCAGGGACTAGTTCCTGTCCTCGCCCGGGAGGTACAAAATATGAAGCCATTTCAAGAGGACCGCGATCTCGGAGAACTATTGCGGCGATTGCCAAGATTCCGGCCTAGATCAGGTTATCAAGAGCGGTTTTGGGCAAGAGCCGAAGCCTACCAGGAGAACACGCCCCGATTCAGGGCAAGATGGCTGCCCGCGGCGGCCGCGGGCTTGGGAATAGCCATGGGGATTTTTATGGGGATCGCGCTTAACCACGGTTCTTTGCAGGAAATCAAGTGGTCCGGTGGATTACCTTCCGGATCTCTGGCAGCAACCGTCATTAACTATTCAGGAAGGTAAAACAACATGAGCAAGCGCAATTTAGTATTGTTGTCCATGGGGTTTCTGGTTCTAGCCGGGGCTTTAAGTTTTGGGGTAGCCAAGTACTTCACGGCCCATGCCGCCAAGGGCTCGGGGATGCACTCGGAAACCGCCGCGATGGCCTGTTCCCTAATTACCGGCCGGACGGGAAAAGAAGCTATTATGGCGAAAGACAAGATGTTCATGGGCGAATACCGTGCGCTCTGCGCGCAGTTGTGCGGCCAACGGGCGTTGCTTTCACAGTATCTGCCGACCGCTGCGGCTGATGACCAAAAGAGCGTGGCATTGTTGGAGCGAATTAATCAATTGCAGGCAAAAATGGAAACCATGGCCTATGGGCATATCCTGGCCGTAAGGGATGCCTTGCCCGTGTCCGCCAGGGCGGCATTCATTAAAAAAGTTCAAAGAAGCTGGCAAGCAGAGCAGAAACAGATGCGGAACATCGCCGGGAGCAGTGGTGGTGCCTGCGCAGACGGCTCGTGCGCCAATGGCCGCCATCAACCAGGGGAGGAATAATATGCATCCGCGCTATTTGAGGATGACCTTATTATTGGGCCTGGTGGTATTGGCCGCTGCCGTGCAAGCGGAGACCTTGACCCAAGTGCTCTCCGAGGCCGCGAAATCCAACCAAGGAGTGCGCGCCGCACAGGCCAAGTGGCAGGCGGCACAAGAAGAAGCGGCGCAACAAGGCTGGTGGCCCAATCCCATGCTGAAATTAAGCGCCCTTAACCTGCCGGAAGGGCAATGGGATTTTCAGAGGACCCCCATGAGCGGCAAACAGCTGGCCATCACCCAAAAGGTGCCCTTCTGGAAAACGCCTTTGCGCCATAGCGCGGCGCAATACCGTTCCCAAGCAGCACGCCTCGAATGGCAGACACGGTTATGGAAGGTCCGGCAAGAGGTGTCCGGCGCGTATGACCAGTTGCTTTACCTGCAACAAGCGGCGCAGATAGTGCAACAGAACCGCGATTTGATTCAAAAATTGGTCAAAGTGGCGAGCGTCAAGTACGCAGGGGGCAATGGCCTGCAACAGGATGTGCTGCGCGCCAAAGTGGAACTGGCACTGCTGGATAATCAGTTGTTGGAAATCAAGGAAAAACAAAAAAACGGCACCGAGAATTTAACCTCGCTGGCCGGCCGGGAACAAAACGATCCGGTTTTAGTCGAGGGCAACCTGCAATGGCATCCCCGGGCGCTGGACCGGAAAGCCCTGGCTCAAAAGGCCATGCAAAACAATCCGCAGTTGTTGCAGTTGCAACAGGCCATGGAAAGCAGCCGCGTGCAAAATACCCTGGCCGACTGGAGCTGGGTGCCGGATCTTGAATTATCCGGTTATTATACCTGGCGCGACGAAGTGCATGGCGACCCGGTGGCCGGTCAGGATTTTGTCGGTCTGTCGCTGGGCGTGGAAATTCCGCTGTGGTTTTTTGCCCACCAACTGCCGGCTGCCCGGGAAGCCAGGGCCAGGCTGGATCAAAGCAGCGCAGCCTGCCAGGATTGGAAAGATACCCTGGGCGCCCAGGTGCAAGCCAGTCTGGACCGCCTGGAGCGGATAGCCGCATCGGAACAATTGTATGCCACCATGGTTTTGCCCCAGGCCAAGGCAGCCCTGGAGTCGTCCGTAACCGCCTATCAGACCGGCCGGGTGGATTTCCTGACCGTGGTTAACAACGAAACCCTGCTGGTGCAGCACCAATTGAAATATTGGAAGATTGTTTCGGATTATGAAGCAGAGGTGGCCGTGCTCGAAAGCCTGGTCGCAGAAGAACTTCCCTAGGGAACCCAGGTGCATTTGGTGCAGCCGGCGGCGTCCCTTTCACATAATCTTTTTGCAAGCCGGGGTAGATTATTTAGTCACAAAGATTAATCACAGGATGAGGGGACAACAGCTGGCCGTACTATCCCAATTTTGCGTGAGACCGTTTTTTTATTCCAGCTCTGCCGGTTTAGATACCCTACCGCAAGTAAGCCATAGGGTAGGTCATTTGGAGGTCAAATCATGAAAAGAACAACATTAATAGTGATGGGGTTTTTGGCACTGGCCGTGCCTTTGGGCCTGGTGTCTTGTGCGCCCAAAGCCGCCCAGGCGCCCAAGGTGCTGTATCATTGCCCCATGCATCCCAAAATCATCCACGACAAACCGGGGACCTGCAAAATATGCGGCATGGATCTGGTGCCCATTAAAGATACCGGCCCGCAAAAGAAAATGGATATGACGGCAAGCGTAAGCATGTCTTCCGGACCCAACGGGCAGGCGGACACGTCCGGCGCCAAAACCGGGAACATGAAGAATATGAAGGACATGCCGCCGCAGGGATACACTCAGATTCAGGTCGACCCCAGGCAGCAGCAGCTTATCGGCATACGGCTGGCCACGGTTGAGCGGCAAAGCCTGGACAAGCAGATCCGCGTGGCCGGCGAAGTGGCGCACGATCCGGAGCTGTACCAGGCCCAGGAAGAATACCTGAAATCAAGGGGCACGGGCTTGCAACCTTCGAGCGAACTGAAACTCGAGCATATGGGCATGAGTCCCGCGCAGATTAAGCGCCTGGAGCGCCGCGGCCATGCCAAACGCAATTTGATCATTAACGATCAGGACCAGGACTTTTGGATCTATGTTTATTTCTATGAAGCGGACCTGCCCTTCATTCAAATTGGACAGGCGGTTGAGGTGACGGTGCCCACCATGGGCGATGAACGCTTTCATGGCCGGCTGCAGGCCCTTCGTCCTTATGTCGATGCCGCCACCCGCAGCGTGCGCGGTATCGTGACGGTGAAGGACCCCGATTTGCGTCTTAGACCCGGGCTTTTTGTGAACGCGCAGGTGCAGGTGCCGCTGCCTGAGAACCTGGTGGTGCCCCTGTCGGCCATCCTGGATTCAGGCGAAAGGCAGATCGTATTCGTGAAAACAGGCGAGGGGGTGTTTACGCCCCGCCAAGTCAAGGTGCTGGGCAGGGCCGGTGATTTCGCTGCCGTGGAATCGGGTGTGAAAGCAGGTGACCAAGTGGTGATGGCCGCCAACTTCATGCTGGATTCGGAGAGCCGGCTGCAGGCCGTGATAGAAGAAGCCGGGACCGGGATGGCGGGCATGCATCATCACTAACCCAACGGCGCTGGGTTAGGGCCGGAGAAAATTTAAAGGGCGCCCGAACGGTTGCTTTAATAATATATTTTGCATGGTTCGAGTGGCCCGAACCATGCGGGCAGGCGGATACCATGATCGATAAATTAATTGAGTACAGTCTCAAAAACAAATACTTGATTCTGCTTTTCACAGGCTTGGCCGTGGTGTGGGGGATCTATGCCATCTCCCACATCTCTTTGGACGCCATCCCCGATCTGTCCGATACACAAGTGATTGTATTCACCGACTGGCCGGGCCGCAGCCCCGACCTGGTGGAAGACCAGGTCAGCTATCCCATCATCAGTTCCTTGCTGGCCGCGCCCAAAGTGAAGACCGTGCGCGGCTATTCCATGTTCGGGCTTTCCTTTGTATACGTGCTTTTCGAGGACGGCACGGATATATACTGGGCCCGTTCGCGCGTGCTGGAATACATGAACAAAATTCAAGGGCAATTGCCCGCGGGGGTGATCCCGACCCTGGGCCCGGATGCCACGGGCATAGGCTGGGTGTACGAATATGCGCTGGACGACGAGAGCGGCAAACATGACCTCTCGGAATTGCGCTCGTTTCAGGACTGGTATTTGCGTTACTGGCTGGAATCCGTTCCGGGCGTGGCGGAAGTGGCTTCCATCGGAGGCTATGAGAAGCAGTACCAGATCACCGTGGATCCGGACCAGCTTCTGGCCCATCATCTCAGCCTGAAGCATGTGATCATGAGCATCCGGCAAGGCAATAATGATGTGGGCGGACGCGTGGTGGAAATGAGCGGCCGCGAATATTTTATCCGGGGCCGGGGATACATTAAAAACCTGGACGACATCCGCATGATCGGTTTGGGTCATGACAAGGACGGCACGCCCGTTTATCTCAAGGACGTGGCCAAAGTGGCTTTTGGCCCGGAGTTGCGGCGCGGCGCGGCGGACCTGGACGGCAAGGGTGAAACCGTGGGCGGCATTGTGGTCATGCGTTACGGGGAAAACGCCCTGAACGTGATCAACCGGGTGAAAGCCAAACTGCGCGACGTGCAGGGGTCCCTGCCCAAGGGCGTCAAGATCAAGACGGTCTACGACCGTTCCGGCATTATTCATAAATCCATAAAAACCCTGACCCACACGCTGATCGAGGAAGGCCTGGTGGTGGCCTTGATTATTTTCATTTTTCTGCTGCAATGGCGCAGTTCCCTGGTGGCCATCATTATCCTGCCGGTGGCGGTTCTGATTTCTTTTATACCCATGTATTACATGGGATTGTCATCCAACATCATGTCCCTGGGGGGGATTGCCATTGCCATCGGCGCCATGGTGGATGCGGCGGTCGTGCTGGTGGAGAATGTCAACAAAAAGCTGGAGCATTTTGGGCCCACGGACCGGCCCCTGCCGGACATCCTGCTGGAAGCCACGCAGGAAGTGGGCAAACCTGTTTTTTTCTCCCTGCTGGTGATTACGGTCTCCTTCCTTCCCATTTTCACGCTGGAAGCGCAGGAGGGCCTGCTCTTTAAACCATTGGCGTTCACCAAATCCTTTGCCATGTTTTTCGCGGCCCTGGTTTCCGTTACCCTGGCGCCGGCTTTGCTGAGCCTGGTCAGCAAACGCAAGGTTAAACCCGAGCAGGCCAATCCCTTGAACCGTTTTCTCATCAGCGTTTACCATCCGGTGGCCAATGTTGTTTTAAAATACCGTAAAGCCACCCTGCTGGCGGCCCTGGGGATTTTGCTGGCAGCCGTGCCCCTGTTTCTGCGTCTGGGATCGGAATTCATGCCGCCGCTCAATGAAGGCAGCATTTTGTACATGCCCACCACCCTGCCGGGCATTGCCATCTCCGAAGCCAAGCGCATGTTGCACATGCAGGATAAACTATTAAAATCCTTTCCCGAGGTGAAAAGCGTCTTCGGAAAAGCCGGCCGGGCCAATACCGCCACTGATCCGGCGCCTCTGTCCATGGTGGAGACCACCATCATGCTTAAGGACAAAAAGCAATGGCGCCGCGGCATGACCTGGAAAAAACTGATCCACGAAATGGACCAAGCCGTTAAAATGCCCGGTTGGACCAATGCCTGGACCATGCCCATCAAGGGCCGCATTGACATGCTCACGACCGGCATCCGCACGCCCGTGGGCATCAAGATCTTCGGCCCTGATCTTAAAGAGATCGAGCGCATCGGCACGCAGTTGGAAAGCATCCTGCAAAAAGTGCCGGGCACGCGCAGCGTGTACGCCGAACGGGTGACCGGCGGCTACTTTGTGGATTTTACACCCAAACGCCGGGAGATCGCGCGCTACGGCCTTTCCATCCAGGATGTGGAACAAGTCATAGAGAGCTCCATCGGGGGCATGGATATCGGCCATACCGTGGAAGGGCCGGCGCGCTATTCCATCAATGTGCGCTATCCCCGCGAATTGCGCGACAATGTGGAGAGCCTAAAAAAAGTCTACGTGACCACGGACAGCGGCGCCCAGATTCCCATGGAACAACTGGCGGACATCAACATCACCACCGGCCCTCCGGTGATCAAGGACGAGAACGGGTCCATCACCGGCTGGGTGTACGTGGATATTAATGAGAACCAGGACATAGGCGGCTATGTGAAGGAGGCCAAACGCCGGGTGGCGGAAAAGCTCGAGATGCCCACAGGCTACCATCTCTTCTGGACCGGGCAATACGAATTTATGCAGCGCGTGGCCCGCAAGCTCAGAGTCGTGGTGCCCATCACCCTGATCCTTATTTCCCTGCTGATCTATTTTAATTTCAGGTCATTCAAAGAGACGCTGATTATCCTGCTGTCCGTGCCGTTTTCCCTGGTGGGCAGCGTGCTGCTGCTCTTTGGCCTGGGGTACAACATGAGCATTGCCGTATGGGTGGGCATCATCGCCCTGGCCGGGGTGGCTACGGAAACCGGCATTGTCATGCTGGTGTATTTGAACGAAACCTATCACCGCCGCCTGCGGGAAGGAACGCTCAAAACCTGGACCGATCTGAAGCAGGCGGTCATTGAAGGCTCGGTGATGCGCGTGCGCCCCATCATCATGACCATGGCCACTGCGGTCATTGCCTTGCTTCCCCTGATGTGGAGCCAGGGTGCGGGCGCGGATGTCATGAAGCGCATTGCCGCGCCCATTGTGGGCGGCTTGATCACGTCCGTTGCCCTGTCCTTGATCATCATTCCCGTGATTTACAGCATGTGGAAACAACGGGAGCTGGGGTTGCCGCTGGAAGGCAAAGGCCCGGCGTTGCCCCCTAAAGCTGAGACTGTAAAAAAACGGAGAAAAGGAGGACGCAAAAGATCGGCACTATGAAGGCAAGAGTTTAAAAAACAAGGATTGAAAAAATAATGATGAAAAGGAGAGAGGATATGAATATCAAAAAAATGATTATCAGCAGCACGGCGGTTGCGGCCTTGCTGGCAGGAGGAACCTTTTGGGCGGCCATGGCTTGGGCTGAAACCAACGCGCAGGGCCAAGCAGGCCACGGTATGAAAATGGAAAGCAGCACGGCCATGCCCGGGCATGGGGATACGAAGGAACCTGGCCACGTGGTAGGATGTCCAATGGTGTTGGAGAATACGGCCGTGGACATTAAAAATATTGAAAAGGGCGCGGTGATCACGATCACTTCCAATGATCCCAAGGTGGTCAAGGAAATCCAGCAACATGCTCAAATAATGAAAGACTGCGCCGTGGAGAGGACAAAAGACGGCACGGTTATCTGTCCGGTCACGGGAACCAAAATTAGCAAGTCCAAAGCAGTGGACACCGCCGAGTATAAAGGTCAAACCTATTACTTTTGCTGCGGAAGTTGCAAACCGCAGTTTATGAAAGATCCGGAGAAGTATGTGAATAAAGAGGGGAAATAGCCGGTGCGCCAACGATGCGGCGCGATGGGAGGTGAGGATATTGGCACATGAACAAAAAAAACGCGTCCCGCAAGCCGGGCAGGAACAGAGCCATGGCAAGACCGATATTGATCCGGTCTGCGGCATGAGCGTTAAGCCCGATTCGCCGCACCATACCGTGTACCAAGGACGGCAGTATCATTTTTGCAGCGCCCACTGTCTGGAAAAATTCCAAGCCAATCCCCCGGCGTATACACAGGCAAAGGAGAAACAGCAGCAGCCAGGCGGCAGGGGGGTGTATACCTGTCCCATGCACCCTGAAGTGGAACAACCTGGCCCTGGAAGTTGCCCCAAATGCGGCATGGCCTTGGAGCCGAAAACCATCTCCGCCGGGGAGGAAGAACCGAATCCCGAACTCAAGGATATGTCGCGGCGCTTTTGGGTTAGTGCCGCGTTCTCCCTGCCGCTGCTGCTCATGGCCATGAGCAGCATGGCCGGTGGGCGTGTGCTGCCGGAAGCATGGCAGCACTGGATCGAATTGGCTTTGGCCACGCCGGTGGTGCTTTACGGCGGTTGGCCTTTCTTTGTTCGCGCCTGGAACTCCGTGATTCATTGGAGTCTGAACATGTTCACCCTGATCGGTTTGGGCGTGGCCGTGTCCTACATTTACAGCCTGATCGCTGTTTTGTTTCCCGCCATCTTTCCCGCGGCGTTCAGGGACGCGCAGGGGCAAGTGGGTGTGTATTTCGAGGCTGCCGGCGTGATCGTCACGCTGGTGCTTATAGGGCAGGTGCTTGAGCTGCGCGCGCGCAGCCGCACGGGCTCGGCCATCAAAAGCCTGCTGGGGCTGGCCCCAAAAACGGCACGCGTCCTGCACGATGACAACAGTGAAGAAGACATGCCCATTGAACAACTCCAGAAGGGCTGGAAACTGCGGGTCCGGCCCGGAGAGAAAATACCAGTGGACGGCAAAATCATCGCGGGTGAGAGTTTTGTGGATGAGTCCATGATCAGCGGCGAACCTTTGCCCGTGGAGAAAAAAAACGGCGATGTGGTCATCGCCGGAACCGTAAACGGCCAGGGCGCATTTATCATGGTGGCCGAGAAAGTCGGCAGCGACACCATGCTCTCCAGAATCGTGGACATGGTGGCCAAAGCCCAGCGCAGCCGCGCGCCCATCCAGCGTCTGGCGGATAAAGCTTCCGGCTATTTTGTTCCGGCCGTGATCCTGGCGGCAGTGGCCACCTTTATCATCTGGTCCCTGTGGGGGCCTGCGCCGGCCCTGGCCTTTGCCCTGGTCAATGCCGTCTCCGTGCTTATGATCGCCTGCCCTTGCGCGCTGGGCCTGGCCACGCCCATGTCCATCATGGTGGCCTCCGGCAAAGGCGCCACCGAGGGCGTGCTCTTTCGGGATGCCGCGGCCATTGAAACCATGCACCGCATTGATACCGTGCTGGTGGACAAAACCGGAACCCTGACGGAAGGCAAGCCGGCCTTGCAAAAGATAAAAACGATTGACGGCACGGATGAAGAGGAACTGCTCCGTCTGGCAGCAAGCCTGGAACAGGCCAGCGAACATCCCCTGGCCGAAGCCATTGTGCAGGCGGCAAAAGCCAAAAACCTCGAGCTGGTTTCCCCGGATAACTTTAAAGCCAAGGCAGGTCATGGTGTTGAGGCTGGGATTGGCAACAAATCGGTTGTGGTGGGCACGGAACGCTATTTAATGGACCAAGCCATTTCCCTAGGCGCCTTGAAGGAAGACTCGGAAAAATTCCGGGAGCAGGGACAAACCGTCATGTTTGTAGCCGTGGATAAAAAGCCGGCCGGGTTTATCACCGTGGCGGATCAGATCAAGGCCACCACCAAAGCCGCGCTCGATCAGCTGAGAAAAAGCGGTGTTCATGTGGTGATGGTCACCGGCGATAATCCCAAAACCGCCCAGACCATTGCCCGCGAATTGGCTATTACGGAAGTGGAAGCAGGGGTATTGCCTGATCAAAAAGCGGCAGTGGTAAAAAAATATCAAGGCCAGGGACGCTTTGTGGCCATGGCCGGAGACGGCATCAATGATGCGCCCGCCCTGGCCCAGGCGCAGGTGGGCATTGCCATGGGCACCGGCACGGACGTGGCCATGGAAAGCGCCCAGGTGACCCTGGTCAAAGGGGATCTGCGCAGCATCGCCAAGGCCATAGCGCTCAGCCATTTGACCATGCGCAATATTAAACAAAACCTGTTTTTTGCTTTTGTATACAATGCTTTGGGCGTTCCCATTGCGGCCGGAGCCCTGTATCCCGTTTTTGGCCTTTTGCTCAGCCCCATGCTGGCGGCCGCGGCCATGAGCTTCAGCTCCGTTTCGGTGATCAGCAATGCCCTGAGGTTGCGCAGCACCAAATTGCACTAGAGAGGCCCCGTACGCCGTGTCCCTATCACTTAAAATAATCGAAGGAGGACTATCATCATGAAGACAAGCAATAAAAAATTAAGCCGCGTGACTTTGGGATTGGCACTACTACTGGCGGCCGCGGGGCTGGTGACCCAAGCTCATGCCGGTTCTTCCAAAATGGCCGCTCCGGCACAGCATCAGTCAAAGCAGGAGCTGGGGTCTGCAACCGACTTGGAGCGTTATTATGAAACCTCGCCCCTGCTGGTGTCCGGATCAACCATCAAGATCAAAAACAGCAGAAACGGCGTGGTCATCAGCGTCAGTGCCAAAGACCAACAAACCGTGCAAACCATCCAAAAACAAGCCCGAACTTTTCAGGAGGAAAAATCCAAAATTGACAAGGAACCCGCCACTTGCCCTGTCATGGGCACGAAACTGACCAAAGGCAAGGCCTATAATACGGCAGTCTACAATGGGAAAGTTTATTATTTTTGCTGTGGTGCCTGCAAGCCGTCTTTTGAAAAAGACCCTCAGCACTACGCCGATCAGTAATCGTTTCTCAACACGCTTTCCCCCTGCGCAGAGACGTCATCCACGGCGTCTCTGCGCAGGGGGGGTAAAGGGTTTAACTGCATTCCGGAATACGTTGCCGGCGTTTTGATTTCTTATCATTCATAGGAAACACCTCGCCTCACTTGACATCATCCCTTACATTTTAATTAGACCTTGTCTAAATTAAATAGTTCCTTGGCAAGCGCAGGGAGAGGCCGCTATACTATTGAGCAAAATCAGTTTAACTGTTCGGCGGCTTCCATGGTCTCCGCAGGATAGCGGATGATCATGGTTTGAAGTGTGGAAAGATGATCATCGTCGCCGATCAGGCGATGGGCCGCGGCTGAGCAAATGGGGCATTTCCCGGGGTGGATTCCAATAATCGCATGACCACAGTCCTGACAAATGTAATAGGGTTTCATGGGGACGCTCCTTATGGTGTCAAAGCTTTATCTTAATGAAGGACTGGGTTTATGATCGGCAAAAGGCGCGGGGGGCTAAAGCAGGACTTAAGGGGTATGGCCATAAGCCCTTTTTAGCTGTGCGCCCAAAAAAGAGCATGGGCGTTTGTCTCAGCAGGAGAGGGAAGGAGGGCATCATGAAAAAAAGAACTGTTTTTTTGGGCGGGTTGTTGGTTGTGCTTGCAATGGGGTGTTCCGGGCAAAGGCCGGCGGATCTGGGTGTAACCAATGGCCTGTTGGCCTCTTGTCCTGCTTCACCCAATTGCGTTTCCAGCCAAAGCCATGACAAGGTGCATTATATTGCACCCCTGCAAGTTGAAGGCGATCCCCAACAGGCCATGGCGCGGCTGGCGGATATTATCCGCCATTTACCGCGAACCAAAATAATTACCCGGAACGATCACTATTTATACGCCACCTTTCGCTCCCGTGTTTGGGGCTTTGTGGATGACGTGGAATTTTATCTGCCGCCGGGAGGGAACGCTGTGCAAGTGCGCTCCGCCTCCCGTTTGGGCCAGGGGGATTTTGGGGTAAACCGTAAGCGGATTGAGCATCTGCGAACGCTTTGGCAAGCCGCGGAAAAACGGGCGGCTACGGAAGTGAAATAAAATCCCGCTGGTGCAAGAGGAACCGAATATAAAACCAAGGCAAGGGAAAATATGCATTATCCAAGTTTTTTAACCGATAAAAAAGCACGGCTTCCCCGGCTGTCATTCCCCAAAACCTGGCGATTACTGATGACCGGCGTGACCTCCATACACGGCTGGCCCATTTACAAACGGTTAAAAACCCTTCTGCCGGCTGAGCAATTAAGGGCGGTTCGGCCGCCCCAAATGGCGCAACCGGAAGCGGACAATGTCAAGGAGATGTGCGTGCTGGATGAGGCAGGTTTTCGCCAAATGGCGGCGGACTTTAAACCTACTCACATTCTTCATGCCGCCGGGGTGTGTGATCTGGACGCCTGTGAAGACCGGCCGGAGTGGGCGCAGGCGCTCAACCAGGGCGGGGCCCGGCAGGTGGTGCAATTATTCGGCCCATCCTGCTATATCATGTTTTTAAGCACGGACCTGGTGTTTTCCGGCAATCATCCTCCGGAAGGCGGTTATGCCGAACATCATGAGCCTGACCCGGTCAGTGTGGCGGCCGCCACCTTTTTGGCGGCGGAAAAGGAAATCGTGAGGGCTTCACGGCATTGTGTGGTCCGTCTGGCCCTGCCGGTGGGGGCATCGCTGACCGGTGCCAAGGGCGCGGTGGATTTTATTGAAAGCCGTTTTAAACGCCGGCTGCCCATGACTTTGTTCCACGACGAAATCCGCAGTTGTGTGACCTGCGAGGAGTTGACGGACATGGTGCTTTATTTACTGGCCAAGGAAGCAACCGGATGTTTTCATGTGGGAGGAAAACAAGGCATCAGTTTGCATGAACTGGGCAAGGCCATCATCAAAAAGGGCAACTACCCTCCGGTCCTGCTGAAGCGGTTATCCCGTCATGAAGAGATTGGAGGTCCGCCCCGCATCGGCAATGTCCATTTGAATTCAGCCAAGCTGGAAGCCTGGTTTGATGAGGTTTATTTTCGCAGGAAAAATTAATATCTGCTTGGCAAGGGAAAGAGATTATTTTTAATAAGGATGGTTTGCCGGCATGAGTCTGCCGTCTACTTGAACTATTGACGTACCAGACCCAGCTTAAGCATTTCGTCGAGCAGTTTGTCTTCGTCAAAGGGTTTGACAATATAGCCGTCAGCCTGTTCTCGAAAGGCGTTAAGCACATGGTTGGCATCGTTGAAGGCCGTGAGCATAATGATCTTTAAACTGTCCTGAACAGGCTGGTTCTTCTCCAGGGCCCGGATTTCCCGCAGGGTGGAAATGCCGTCTTTGTCGGGCATCATGATATCCAGGAAAATCACATCAAAGGGCTTGTGTCCGGCCCATCGCTTCTGAATGGCGCTGATGGCCGGATCTCCCCCCAGCACATAATCACATTCCCCATAAGGGGCCAACACCCGGCAGGCTAATTTACATATTTCCTCGTTGTCGTCCACTACCAAAACTCGCATGGCCAGCTCCTTGAAGTGAAGTGTACCTCATGTTACCAGTATCGGGCAATCTAATAAAAAATTAATTTTGCAATTAAAATTTCAAGGTTGCAATGTCCGGCCTCAGAGGACGGACCATGATTGACCAATCGGAAAATCTCCCTCTGCCCGCTTGTGTCCGGAGGGGCGCTCACAAGTAGGGACGAAAAAGTTGTCTCCCCTAAAGGTGAAATTATCAATGCTAAACCGGCAAAACCGGAATAAAGACATAGGGCGTGTGTAGGGAACAGTCGCGACTGTTCCCTGCACATTATCTACCCCGCACTCGTCCCAGAGGATTTTGCTAATAATGATTTTCTCAACGCTTGCGAAATACAATCCGGAGGGGCTTGATACCGGATAACCTAGGAGTCTATCGGACTTAAAACCATTAAAAACCTTATGTATGT